>JAPKCW010000170.1:0-4307 GCA_028822815.1 Nitrospinaceae bacterium
CTTTTTAAGGTAAACATGGTGCGTGGACTCAAGATGCTCGGTTAACTCGGTCAGGGTCAAATCTGAAACATCTTTTTCTCTGGTCGAAGGCGCTGCTGCAACTCTACCAGACGCTGGTAAACCCAGTGAGGCTCCAGATCCTCTTCTTCACAGGCAGTAAGAAGAGACGTATCGCCTCCACAACAAAAATCAATATTCAATTCCTCAAAAACCTTGGCACACTGGGGATTATTCTTTACAAAGTTTTTTACCGGATCGTCGATGCCCAAACTCGTTTCCATTTTTCAACCCTTTCCATAAAGTGATGATTTCGCAGCAGACATGGCAAATAATTCAAATAAAGATAAACATATCCTTTTATACTTAATATAAAACCTGTATCATTACTTGTCAAGATATGAAACCCTGAGTAACAGAAAAATCGCAAAGATTATTTGAACCGCAATTACCGGGAGTCCATCTTAACTTTAGTGCAAAAGACGAATCATAAATAATTAAGGAACTATCATGCCGGAGACCCACGCTAAAACATTTTTGGTTGAAGAAATTGAACTGACCCCCAACCCCCGCTCGGTGAAATTTATTCTGGACCAGAAGATAATCGATTCTGGTTCCAAAACCATTGAAGAGGGAGGCTATCTGGAATCCGATAGCTTTGCCCACAATCTGTTCGCTCTTGATATCGTTGATGTGGTTTATTTACGGGAGAATTTCGTGTCCGTCACCCTGACCTCCGCCGACCTTTGGGTGATTTTTAAGGACAAGGTTAAAAATATTATCGAAGCGGATTTAAGAAAGTATGCGGATGGAGACGACGAAGTTTCTTCATCCATTCTTGATGATTTTGATAAGGAAAAATACCCGCACCTGGCCGATGATGAAAAAGTCATCATTGTTGATGCCTTGCTTGACTCTGCCATCCGTCCAGCCCTGGCAAACGATGGAGGAGGTCTGGAAGTGATCGAAGTGGAAGGTCACATTGTCCGGATTCGTTATCAGGGCGCTTGTGGAGGATGCCCCAGTGCCACAGGAGGCACTCTTCGTACCATTGAAAATCATCTCCGGTCTCAATTAGACCCTGAGATCAAGGTCCACACCTATCTTTAGCCGAAACATCCTCTGATGCCGAATCGACAATAATCCTTTGATATAAAATTAGTTACGGGTCGGCGAGCCGCCGTGGGGCAAGCAGCGCACCCATTTCCTCAAGGCGTGCCTTGTCCTCTGGAATTAAACGCTAAAGTAATTCAACTTTTCCCCGTTAAGCCCTAAGGGCAGGTATGTCCTATTTAAGGATATTACCCATGAGCATAAGAGACTGATCTTATTGATGAAATGATTGCTTTGGTAAAGATTTTATGGGATAGTTGAATATTCCTAAAAAAAACTATGAAGTCTCCAATACTCATTCTAATCGCTTTGTTTCTAATGGTGGACGCATTCTGGTCTGCTCGTTTGGATCTTGCCTTGGCCATTGAAAACAAAAGCCGGGTCATTTCCCCATACTGGCAATCTGATTCAGGAAGCTATACGTTCATTGCTGTTTCCCATTCCTCTTTAACGACTATCGCTTCACAAGTTGGCATGGTTATTAACGCCATTCAAAACGATTTAACTGCTTTCGGTACCGCTATCACCTTTACCATTTCTGCCGGAAGCACTGAAAGAATTTTTATCGTGCGGACCAACTCGACCGTCAATTCGACAAATATCTCATCTGCACAATTTATTGTCGGGACCACTAATTTTAAGCACGGGCATCTTCGAATCGAGCCGGTGGCAACAAATCCAGCTTTTGGCACCGGACGCCGAGACATCACCATGCTTAATTTCTGGGGAGCGGTGGTTATAGAAACCAATACAACCGGATTTGCCATGGAGTTTATCGGTGATATGCAGAACAGTGCCGCGACTCCCAGCATGGCCGATTCCGCGCCCGTGGCTGGAGTCAATTAATTTTAATTTGTATGGCTGAAATGGATAAAAAAAGAACAAAAATAATTTCCAGGCTTTTCCATAAAATCTTGATTTTCCCTGCGGGGGTATTGGTCGCCTGGCTTTTCCTGCCTTATTTAGTATTTGCCCAGGTGGTGACGGTGCCCTCCACGGAAGATAAAGCAAGAATTGTATTGTCCCCCTATGCCCAGACTGTGCCCAATGATAGCTATACCTTTATAGCGATCAATCACCCTTCCCTGGATACGGCTTTAACCCAGATAGGTATAGCTCTCGAAGTTAGGGGCATGACTACTATCCCTGATAACGTGGCAGGCCGAGCTTCTATATTTACCGTTAATGCTGGAGAAACCCATAGAATATTTATTGTGAATGTTTCGAATTCGACTATTAATTCTTCCAACCCCTCCTTTACCGACTCACGAACCCACCTGATTTTGACCCAGGATTCGGCCCAGTTTGGAAATATTAGAGCAGTCGGCATCAATGAAAGTCCTATCGCCGCAACCACCGTTAACTCTATTAATAAATATAACAATCTTGGTCAATTAAGCTTCTGGGGGGTGGTGTTCATTGAATCCAGTGGAACCGGGTTTGCCATGGAATTTATCGGCGATGCCCACGACTCCACAATAGGACGAAATTTCGGGGACAGTCAACTAAGTGGAGTATCCGGGACCTCCAGCGGGGTTGCCCGGGGTATCAATTAAAACGACCTTCTTTCTTAGGCTAATTATTAGAGGTTTGCAAAGCTATTTGAAGAATTGTCCGGTAGGTGTGTTTAAAAATAGCTCCAGCGACATGTCCTCCTGCTTCAAAAATCCTTGATTCGGCACTTCCTTGTGAGACCAGATCAATGACCGCGCAAACTGACGGGGCGGTAGTCCAGGATAGAGCCTTCCTTAATCCTGGTTTTTATCTTCTGTAGGAAAATAACTGCGCACAAATTCTTCCCGGACCAGCTTGCCTTCATTCCTCCCTTCAACCGCAACATGGACGTAAACGACATCCTCCTTGACCGGCGGCTTGGCGCGAACCAAAATTCCTCCATCAAAAAAACACCTTAAAATAAATAGGTTAAGAATAAAAGATTTAATTCCGACAAGGATATTTTCACTCTAGCTAAAAAAGGCACAGGGTTCCAGATCGACCCAAAGCTCGTAACTTATTGAAAAATAAAAACAATATGGTTACCCTGTATCTTTCTTCCCAAATTAAAACCCGGATCACTCGTTTCTTTAACCATCTCTACTTTGCCCACCTTTTCCATATAATATTTCTCGCCTTACTTAGCCTGACGATGGCCTTAATGACCATATGTAAAGCAGAGGCTCTTGAGACAGATCTATTGGAACCTCGTCCTCCTTATTTATTCATGACTGTAGAAAATGCTGAGGATATCCAGGTCAAAAAAAGGCTCACCACTGTCCGTTCCCGATTAGTAAATATTGATTTCAGTCTTCTGCCGGATCCCGAAGAAAATTTTGTGGCCGAGCCGGAAGGTGAAATGGAATTGATCTTGAATTTTTTTTCGGGGCTTGAGTTTACAGCTCTTATTCAGAAAATAGAAAAAAACCGGTCTGGCAGTTATTCCTGGTATGGAATTTTAAAAGACGTTCCATTCAGCCAGGTGGTTTTGGTGGTAAACCAAGGTACGGTTTTTGGACAAATTTCCAAACCAAACTTTACCTATCAGATCCGTCATATCACCAATGGAATTCATGCTGTGTACGAAGTTGACCCCTCCAAGTTTCCCCCTGATGGTGAACCGATTGCTCCAGAAATCGAATCGAAATCTTCCACAATTACTAATCCGCAAAAAGAGTCTGATGGGACATCTGAACCTGCTCCACCAAGTTTGGAGGACAGTCTGTACCAAAATCCTTTTCCTAAATCAGGAATAGGGTATGGACAAATGGGAGATGCGCCTTTGTCAGGTATCGCGACTAAACCCGACACCTTGACATCATCAAGTAATTCCAGTGCATCAGACCCCGGAGTCCAGGCAGATGATGGAACTGTAATTGATGTATTGGTTGTATACACTGCAGAAGCCAAGGCAGAGGAGGGAGGAACCAGCGCCATAGAAACCCTTATTGATCTGGCAGAGTCTGAAACCAATGCGGCCTATTCAAACAGTGGTGTGGATCATGTCATCCGCGTGGTCGCCAAACAGGAGATAAGTTTTTCCGAGAGTGGTTTTAGTTTTAGTGAATTTCTAAACTCCGCCCAAGATGGATCCATCTCCGGTCTTCAAGCTTTACGAGATACCAATGGAGCTGATTTAGTCGTTGTATTGGTAGACGGAGATGACAGTTTATGCGGTCTAGGATATTTAATGACCACGGTTG
>JAPKCW010000171.1:0-4274 GCA_028822815.1 Nitrospinaceae bacterium
CATCGTTTTCCCTTTGATGAGAGCGAGGGGTTTGCCAGGAAACCGGGAGGAGGCCCAACGCGCGGGAATAACAGCTATGACTTTAGAATCAGTAGGCATGCCGGTTGATCAACCCTTTCCATAAGGTCATAACAAGAATTTTCAAATCAAATAATAAAGACCAGTTTTTAATATAATATAAATCAAACTCTATTCTTTTTTGCAAAGAGGTATTCCCCCTCCAACCGTTTACTTGAGCCCACCCGGTTACACCGGCCTTCATCTTCAATCGCAACATATAAAAGGGAATGGATTTTTTGAACTCGTCCACAAACACAGGCCGTTCAGGCCGTGGACCGACCAGGCTCATTTGCCCCCTGAATACATTGAACAATTGAGGAAGCTCATCCAAACTAGTCGACCTTAAAATCGTACCGACTCGGGTGCGCCTATCATCATTTTCTTTAGCCCAAACCGGTCCGGTTTGATCCTCAGCCTCAGCTTTCATGGATCGAAACTTGTACATCCAAAACACGTCACGATCCAACCCCATTCGCTCCTGCCGATATATTAACGGTCCACGGGATTCCAGCCTTAGGGCTATCGCAACGAGAACCATAACGGGAAAGGTCAAAATGATGGCAAATCCGGAAAAGACAATGTCTGAAACCCGCTTCAATATAATATTCCATCCGTAAAGAGGAGATTCAGAGAGATTTATCAGCGGCATTCCATCAAGTTCTTCCACTCCTGAGTGTAAGTCCATATAGCGCAAGAGATCGGGCACCAATTTAATGTCAACAGTTTCCTCCCCCAGAGAGGTTAATATTTCCTCAAGACGATCATGGGCCTTTAAAGGCAACGCAATAAAAATCTGGTCCACTTTATTTTCACGAATAACTCGGACCAACTCCTGATAAACGCCTAAAACCTTATGGTCCATAAAAGTCTTCCCCACTTTTTCGGGAGAGTGGGATAAATAGCCCGCTACCGAAAAACCAATTTCCGGGTGTTTTTCCAGCCGTTCCACAACTTTCTGTCCAAGTTTCCCTGCCCCTACAATCAACACTTTCTTGAGATTCACTCCCCTAATGTGAATCTCTTTGACCAGGAAACCCACTAGTTGATGCGAAAGAAACAACATAATAGTAGCGATGATCCAGAAATAAACGACCATGATCCGGGAAAAGGTTAAATCACGGATGAAAAACGTGAAGGCCATTAACATAAGAACCGATACGGAGGTCAACCTCAAAACCCCAAAAAACTGGTTAGGTCTGGATTGTGTGCTTGATGGATAAATAAGCCCAAACACCCGGCCATTTAAAAGAAACACCATCCAAATAGGTAATAGTGCATACAAGTACATATTTTCACTGGCTATGGGACCAGAAGGAGCAATGAGCTCCAATTTAAAACGGATTAAATAAGCAAACAACCAGGAGAGAGTTACTGCCAAAGCATCAAGGAAGAATAAGATAGTCAGGTAAAATTGACCGTGTTTCCTAATCATATATGACAAAAGAACTCGATTTCTTCCCTTTTTATCATTCCGGCTGGAATTTTAGTTTTCTAGGGAAATAAAGGATTCTAAACCAATATTAATTGAAAAATACAGGGTTTTGTATGAAGAAACGAAATCTCAAACCACCGTAAATAGAGGGGTCAGGAGTTATTGACAACAGGAAAAAGCCTGCGCACAACACAGCCTGTATGAAAGGAGAATAACCCAAAAATCCACCGGCTTCAACCGATAAGTGGGGGGGAGGAGGTAGTAAGGAGGCTAGCTACTGAATTTGGTTTAATTGTGCAAGGATTTTTCCACGCACTTCGGCAGGAGGATTCTTCTTCAAAGCACCCTCCAGAACTTCAACCGCACGACTGGTTTCCCCCTTTTTGGAATAGGTAATACCAAGCATGTAACGAGAGTCGTGCACCTTGTTCCCTCTGGGAAATTTGTTTAAAACCGTCTCAAACTGAAGGATCGCGTCATCATACATTTCCAGCGCCACATAATTGGCGCCGATCCAGAAAGTAATATTATCCTTGAGTTTATTTGGAGGATTGCTCAGGTCCAGATTTTGGAATAGCAAAATGGACTCGTCATAGTTCCTGCTCCGATAAGCCGCCAGAGCTTTGTCATACTCTGGGGGATTCTTTGCACGTGTCCTACGTACTCTCTTTTTGCGGACAGGCGCGGCTTGGGATCTTTGCATTTTAATTCGGGTGATCTCTTCGTTAAGCCGGGCCATCTGTGCTTTTAAATCCTCGACTTCAGGCTCCAGAAAGTCAGAAGAATCTGTAACCGACGAGATGCCACTCTCCAGCCTTTCGCTCGCAGCATTGATCTTGGGCTCCAAGACGCTCAAAATCTCTTCCAGTTCCCGAACTTTGCTGATCAGCGCTTCTTGCTGACTTTGAAGGCTTTCCACATCACCTTTCAACTCACTCTTGTCAGTGCGCTGGTCTATACTGGCAAATCCATCCGGGTCCCCTTCTATAAAACCATCCTCGTCTGCATCTATATCAGAGAATCCCTTATCCTCAGCAAAAAAATCATCCTCACTGGCGCTGAACTCATCATCACCTCTACCACGGCGCCTTTCACCACGGTCCACTCTCTCATCTTCAAAAGGAAAATCTTCTTCAAAAGCCAGGTCATCGTCATCTTCACCGACCCAGGGAAGATAGCTACAACTGGTAAAAAGCAAAGAAAAGGAAAGAACCAAAATTAAAATAAGGCGGGTGAAAATGTTGGCGGGTGGCATATATAACTCCATCAAATTCTAATAGGGATAAGTTACCCCTTAATAATCAATGAATTATATGGGGTTGACCCAAAAATGTCAACCTCATTGCGAATGGTTCACTCCCCTCAATATATTCCATATTTATCGAATTTTAAAGGGTTTTCATTAGTTTTTTATTCACGTCAGCAGGGGTTCCAGTCCGATTTAATGATACGGTTTGTGCCAAAATCTTAACGGCTTTTTCAATTTCTGCCGTTGTATTGCTCCAACCAAAACTGAAACGAATAGATGAGTTGATTTTATCAAAAGGTATACCCATTGCTGTCAGCACTGGTGAAGGCAGTCCGCTCCCCGAACTGCAAGCCGATCCCGTAGAAACTGCCACCCCTGCCATATCCAGGCTAATCAGCAAAGTATCACCTTCAACCGCTTCAAATCCCAAGTTCAGAGTATTAGGAAGTCTGTTCTCCAGGTCACCAAAAATTTCCACTCCTGAAATCAGAGTGGACACCAATTGATAAAAGTGCTCACGCAAAGAGGAAAGGTTTAAGAACTCCAAGGAATCCACACGTTTCTGAGCCAACTCACAGGCTTTACCAAAACCCGCTATTCCCGCCACATTTTCCGTGCCCCCTCTTCTTTTTTTTTCCTGATTGCCCCCACACACAGGTGAAAACAAATCCGGGCTTCCCTTTTTTAAAAAAAGTGCTCCAACTCCTTTGGCTCCATTCAGTTTATGCGCTGAAATGGACAACATGTCGACAGGCAAGTCTTGCACCCGAAGCGGAATTTTACCTACACTTTGTACCGCATCAGTGTGAAACAATACTCCCTTTTTCCTGGCGATCTCCCCAATTTTTTCGATATCCTGCAAAACGCCGGTCTCACTGTTGGCATGTTGCAGGGAAATCAGCAGAGTCGATTCTGTTAGACAGTTTTCCAAAGATTGCAAATCGATTCGCCCAAGTTCATCGACCCTCAGCCGGTCTACAACAAAACCCATACTCTCCAGTTGCCTGCATGGATTTAAAACCGAGGGATGTTCTACCTGGCTGGTAACAATATGTCCCCCTGTTTTACCTATCCCTAGAGCCACTCCCAGCAAGGCTAAATTATTCGCCTCTGTCCCTCCGCTAGTGAAAACAATTTCTGATGGAGAGGCCCCAATGAGGGAAGCCACCTGTTCCCGGGCTTCATCTAACAAGACGCGGGCTGACCTCCCCATAGAGTGCACGCTGGAAGGGTTGCCCACTTGGTCCCGCAATACAGAAGTTACGATGTGTAGAACTTCTGGAGCAATCGGTGTGGTGGCATTATGGTCAAGATAAATTTTGTCCAAATTTAAAGTACCTAAAATATCCGCGAGAAATATCAGCTAAACCAGAGTGCGAAAAAAGGGTGCGGGTTTTAACAGGAAGACCTTTGTTTTACAAGCGATCTAAAATTAGGATTTAGACTGGCCTGACACCTGTTTTATATTGGAGGAATCCATTTCAACTGGGGGGTCCATCCCTTTCTGTTTCAGGATTTCCTTTAACTGACGGA
>JAPKCW010000172.1:0-4261 GCA_028822815.1 Nitrospinaceae bacterium
TTTGCACGCCCTCTCTCAAGACCCGGGAGGGCCAAAATCTGGAAATCGTTTATCCCGGATACTGGAATTTTGGAAAAGGCCCCGACTTCACCAGCGCAACCATCAAGGTAAACGGAAAAACTTATGAAGGCGATGTCGAACTGCATGTCTATGCCACCGACTGGAACGCTCATGGGCATTCCCGCAATCCGGACTTCGACAACGTTATCCTGCATGTCTATATGTGGCAGGGCCGAGGGAAAGAACCTCGGGGGAAACGACAAGACCTGCCCTTCCAGTTTGAAATTAAAGATTACCTGACCAAAGGAATCCTTGATCTCAATGATGAACTCGACTTTGAAAACTACCCGGTCCTGAATCACTGTAATCTCGGTCTATGTCACCAGCCTTTGGCAGAGCTTTCACAAGAAAAACTCACCCAGCTTTTGAATGCCGCCGGTGAAGCCCGGGTGTTCACAAAAATGGAGCGTTTCCACGATTCGATAATTATAGAAGGGTACGAGCAAACTTTTTATCGGGGAGTTGCCGAGGCATTGGGTTACCCCGAAAACAAACAACCGTTTCAGGTGCTGGCCGACACCCTGCCATTGTCCGAACTAACGAGTCTGGTGCCGGCAAAGGTCAGCAAGAACGAAAAGGTTCTTCACTACCAGGCCCTGCTCTTCGGCATTTCAGGCTTGATGGATAACGATGCGGAAAAAAAGCCGGGTTCCGTAAACTCCTGCCGATATGGAAGGCTTACCGGGAACGGGTTGCCCGTTCGCCCCTGACGAAAAAGGACTGGTGTTTCCGCGCCATCCGTCCGGCCAATTATCCCTACAGACGCATTGCGGGCTTGGCCCATTTGATCGTTCGTCATGAACAAGCGGGAATGTTTGCAGACTTCATGGGGTCCTATCAAAAGATTCTCACATCTTCGGGGGATAAAATCCCGGATAAAAAAACTCTCAATGCTTTCAACGATTTCTTTTGTGTGGCTACCGATGATTACTGGGCAAACCATTACACTCCGGATGGGAAAACCCTTTCGCAATGCCAACAACTTGTCGGCTCGGCGCGGTCCCGGGAAATCATCATCAACATTGGACTGCCCATCGGTCTTATCTTTGCGCGGGCAGGAAAGTTCAAAAACCTGAAAACGGGACTCAACGCCCTCTTTCAAACCGGTAAAAGTTCCAGCGACAACAAACTGCTTCGTTTCATGAAACACTATATTTTTGGCAACCAGGAGGAAATGATCCAGGTACTGCGCTCCGAAAAACAAATTCAGGGGCTGATGCAGATTTATCAGGATTTTTGCACCCAGAACCAGAATAATTGCCTGCATTGCCCATTTCCCGATGTGGTAAAAAAATATTTCTCCTGAAAAATGCAAAAAAGCATCAATCTCATTGCGCAATCGTTCAATTTCCCCTAAAATCGACATCCCCCTTGATTGTATTGAACTTTCGGGATACAGTGGTTGTTCCCCCATCCAGTAATAAGGAATTACGGTTTTAATGGATCATTTAGACGAGCTGGAAAATCAAAGCATTTTCATCCTGCGTGAAGCATACAAGAACTTCAAAAACCTGGCGATGTTGTGGTCGATCGGAAAGGATTCCACCATTCTGGTCTGGCTGGCACGCAAGGCATTTTTTGGTCATTGTCCCATTCCCCTGGTTCATATAGACACCACCTACAAGATTCCCGCTATGATTGAATACCGGGACCGAGTCGCCAAAGAATGGGGACTGAACCTGGTGGTCGGCAAGAACCAGAAGGCACTGGATGAGGGAATGAATCATGAAATGGGGCGACTGGTTTGCTGTGAAGCGCTGAAAACCCAGGGCCTGCAATGCATCATGGAAGAACATGGTTACACCGGACTGATTCTGGGTATCCGAAGGGATGAAGAAGGTACCCGCGCCAAGGAACGCTATTTCTCGCCACGGGATAAAAATTTTGAATGGAACTTCAAGGACCAGCCTCCCGAATTATGGGACCAGTATAAAACCAGTTTTTCCGAAGACACCCACATCCGCATCCACCCGATCCTGCACTGGACGGAACTGAATGTCTGGGAGTATATACTGAGGGAAAAAATCCCCATCATTGATCTTTATTTCGCTACTCCGGAAGGGACTCGTTACCGATCGCTAGGTTGCGCCCCTTGCACCGGCACCATTCAGTCCACCGCCAAATCGGTGGAAGAGATCGTAGAAGAACTTAAAAACAATACAACCACAGCAGAGCGCTCCGGCCGGGCACAGGATCAGGAAGACACCTATGCCATGCAGAAACTTCGAGCCCGGGGATATATGTAAATGGGCAATAACGGAAGTGCGCCAGATCTTTCCAGCCGCCTTTTACGGCTGGTCATCGTCGGACATGTGGATCATGGGAAATCCACCTTGGTCGGACGTCTCCTCTCCGACACCGGAAGCCTGCCTGAGGGCAAGCTCGACTTCGTCCGCGACATCTGCAAACAACAGGGCAAGGATTTCGAGTTCGCTTTTTTACTGGACGCCCTGGAAGAAGAGCAGGAACAGGGAATCACCATTGACACTTCCCAGATTTTCTTTAGCACCGCAAAACGCAAATACGTCATCATCGATGCGCCGGGTCACAAAGAGTTCCTGAAAAATATGGTGACGGGTGCCGCAGATGCCGAGGCCGCCCTCCTGCTGATTGACGCCAATGAAGGAGTTCAGGAACAGTCGCGCCGACACGGCTATATTTTAAAACTGCTGGGGCTCACCCAGGTCGCGGTAGTTATCAACAAGATGGACTTGGTCGGTTATGACGAGAAGGTTTATAACAATATCAAATCAGAATATATCGCCTTCCTGAATTCGTTGGGAGTTGAAGCCCGAGAGTTTATTCCTGTTTCCGCCAAACTCGGTGTAAACATCGCCGCGTTGAAAGATGAAATGCCCTGGTACAAAGGGACCACGGTTTTAAAAATGCTCGACCAGTTCGAGAAAAAACCCCCGCCGGATCACCTGCCCTTTCGGTTTCCGGTTCAGGATGTTTATAAATTTGACGAACGACGCATTATTGCCGGGCGGGTTGAATCGGGACAGGTTAAAGTCGGGGACCGGGTGATTTTCTCCCCCTCCAACAAACAGGCGGTGGTAAATGCCATTGAGGCCTGGAGCGTGCCAGAACAACCCACTTCAGCTACTTCGTCAGAATCCATCGGCTTCACTCTCGATGAGCAGATATTTGTGGAACGTGGGGATGTGTGCACCCTCATAGACCAGTTGCCTATCGTCTCCACCACTTTCGATGCCAATGTTTTCTGGATGGGCAAACGAAACCTGGAAAAAGGTAGAAAGTTTACCCTCAAATTAAACACGCAGGAGGTGGAATGCGAAGTGCTTGAATTTAAAAAAGCCATCGATGCCTCCACCTTGGAGACCCTGACCGGTCAAAATTATATCGCCAAGAATGACGTTGCCGAATTGACTTTGAAAACCCGGAATCCGGTAGCCTTTGATCTGTTCGGGTCCATCGCCACCACCGGGCGATTCGTGCTGGTTGATGGATACGATGTCTGCGGAGGCGGTATCATCACCACCTACACCCCGACGACCAAGACCGACAAACTCAGAGACGAAGTCCGCACCCGGGATTTCAATTGGATTAAAAGTGAAATTAAACCTGAGGAAAGAGCTTACCGCAACGGACACAGGGCGGCACTGATCCTCATTACCGGCGACCCGGGTACCGGCAAGGGTCCGCTGGCCAGAAAATTGGAACACAGCCTGTTCCAAAATAATTTCCAAAGTTATCTGCTCGACCGCAGGAATGTCAACCTCGGTGTCGGAGCCGATCTGGATGATCCTAAAAGTGGTAGTGAAAGTGAATCGGCCCGGAGGTTGGGGGAAGTAGCAAAACTTTTTCTTGATGCCGGGCATGTGGTGATCTCCACCTCCAACGCCTTTCATCAGGATGACCAGGCCGATCTCAGGCTATTGGCTAACCCCTACCCGGTTGTAGAAATACAAGTCAGCTCGAAACCCACAGGAGAACCCGACCTCGTTCTCTCTGTGGATGAAACACAGAACGCAGAAGAAGCATCCCACAAAATTCAAGACTTTCTCAAAGAAAAGAAAATTCTGCTGGGCCATAACTATTCGATATAGCGATTGAACAACTCTTCCCTTTGATTAGGGAGCGTGGGTAATTTTTGTCTATCCGTTTTCAATTGACATTGGCCCGGATATCGGGCATTAATAGCCTTCTTACAAAACCAGAAAACCCGAGTTGGAGCTTA
>JAPKCW010000173.1:0-4237 GCA_028822815.1 Nitrospinaceae bacterium
GTGATAAGCTATTATTCCGGTGATCAGTACAAATGCAAAATCAGTCCATTCGGTATCTCCTGTTGATTGAAAATACACCTTCAACATACTGTCTCATTTTTGGGATCCACTATACTCCTTTTTTAATTAAAAATACACCTTAGCACATTGTCTCATTTATTGGGTCCACTATAGACCCCAATTCGGAGCTTTCACGGACCTTCCGGGACTTCTTTCTCTAGATCAGGAAGATCTGGATCCGCTTCAAGCCGGATCTTTTCAAAGTCCGTCAGTTTTTCAAATTCCTGGCAGACCCGCAGCCATTTGAAATGAATCGAATTCGAGACGATTTCCTCGTCCTGGATCTTGAATTCTTCCACAACCGGTGCCCATTCCAACATGGCAGATCGGCTTCCGGAAAAAGCTTCATGGGAATCATCAGTACCGGACCAGTTATGTCTACTCAAGTGTTTCTCGAACTCCAGGATGACTTCCTCGCGTTCCAGGCTTTCAAAAACCTCTTCAGGGGCTTTGGCCAGGGTTTGGATAAAAAATTGACGGGTAAATGGATCTAAATTTTGAAAATTCTGTTTTTTTCGGGCATGAATTGTTTTGAGCACATGGAGGGTCAAATCCATCAGGCAGGCAAAAAAAATCCGGTTACGCGCGGTTTTCATAGAGGATGCGAAAAGCGGTTCCTTGATCAGAGAAACATATCGCGTACCGGCCCGGGCTTTGAGGTATCCATAAAGACTGACCTGCGCCACATAACTGGACCGGCTTGAAACAAAATACCTGAGGGATTCAATCTCGTCAATCCGATTTTGCCGCCCTAAAAAATTTATTGATGGAAGTACAAGTTTTAACAATCCTTTGAACATTTCATATGATCATTTAAATGAAAAAAACGCAAAAAAGCCGTTCCAAACAGATTTGCCAACCAATTTCTCATAAAATTGTTGTAAAAACAATCAACTTCTAATACGGTGCTTTCATAAACAACTAACCTCTAATTTTATAGTTGTAAAAACAATCAACTTCTCAGATAATGAGTTTAATTTAAACAAGCGGTGAAATTTTTCCCACTGAAATGAATCGATGGGAGGTTTTCATCGCCGCCTTGGTCCTGGATAGAGACCAGATGGGAGCGATCATGAGTGACATTGCCCAGCATTGGGCTGAAACACGCAGCCTGACCACGAAGATTTTAATCCTGTGGTTCATCTTTTCGATAGGAATCTTTTTTTTCGCGGATTCCCTTAACTCATTTACATTCTTTGGGTGGCCCTTCGGCTTTTACATGGCCGCACAGGGTTCACTTGCAATCTTTGTTGTCCTGATTTTGGTGTTAAACACCATGCAGGAGAAGATTGATGAAAAATATGGTTTAGCAGAAGACGAATAAGGAGAGAAATATGGAACAAGAAAAAAAGCCCTTTATTGAAATGCTGCCCAAAGTTTATGGACTGTACACGGGTGGTTTCATTGCCTTCATCATCTTGATGGCAGTCCTTGAACAGATGGGTTTAGGTGCCGAGACGATTGGAATTCTGTTCATCGCATTTACCGTTGTGGTTTATGCGGGAATCGGCTGGCTTTCCAGGACGATGCAGGTGGAAGCCTATTATGTGGCAGGACGTCAGGTCCCAGCCTTGTTCAATGGGATGGCTACGGCAGCGGACTGGATGTCCGGAGCTTCTTTTGTCGCAATGGCCGGCGGTATTTATTTTGGCGGTCATGGATATCTCGCCTTTTTGGTGGGTTGGACCGGAGGCTATGTTTTGGTGGCTTCTTTGATGGCACCTTATCTGCGTAAATTCGGCTGCTATACGGTACCGGATTTTATTGGAACCCGTTATGGAGGAAATCTGGCACGGTTGTTTGGCGTGATCGTGTTGGTCGTGGCGTCCTTCACATACGTGACAGCACAGATCAATGCTACCGGAACGATTGCTGCCAGGGCCCTACAGATTCCTTTCGAAGTTGGCGTCTGGTTCGGATTATTCGGGATTTTGCTCTGCTCTATGCTCGGTGGGATGAGGGCTGTCACCTGGACTCAGGTTGCTCAGTACATCGTCCTGATCATCGCTTATCTTATCCCGGTTATCTGGATGTCCAACAAACTGGGTTACGGTATGATCCCGCAACTGGTCTATGGTGAAGCGGTGCAAAGAGTCACGGAACTAGAGCAGTTGCATCAGGTGGGGGTGCTCAAACCGACGGAGTCTTTTGCCGGCCTCAAAGCGCTGACTGTTCCATTCGTGGCAGCCGGCGGTGTAATGGAGGCCTGGAAATTCGTGACCCTTGCTTTCTGTATGATGGCCGGTACGGCGTCTCTTCCGCACATTCTGATGCGTTACTTCACCACCCCTTCGGTGAAGAGTGCGAGACGTTCAGTGGCATGGTCATTGTTTTTCATATTCCTTCTGTATTTCACCGCACCAGCTCTGGCGACCTTTACCAAGCTTCAGATCCTTGATCCGAACCTGGCATCAGGAATTATTGGTAAAACAATTGCCGAAGTGAATGCCCTCGATTGGATCCAGAAATGGAGTACGGTCGGGTTTCTGGCAATATCCGACAGCAACGGGGATGGAATCCTGCAAATCAACGAGTTCTTTATGCGTGGGGATATCGTGGTCCTGGCGACCCCTGAGATAGCAGGACTTCCATATGTAATTTCAGGACTGGTTGCGGCGGGTGGAATGGCAGCTGCGATGTCGACAGCCGATGGCTTGCTACTGGCAATTGCCAATGCTCTTTCCCATGACCTTTACTACAAGATCATAGATCCAACCGCAGAAACCGCCAAAAGGTTGATTGCTGCACGTATCTTGCTGGTAGTCCTTGGAGCCGCAGGTTCCTTTGTTGCAAGTCTGAAATTGACCAGCATCCTTGGTGCGGTTGCCTGGGCCTTCGACTTTGCCATGTCGGGATTGTTCTTTCCTCTGATTCTGGGTGTTTGGTGGAAACGGGCCAATCGTCAGGGAGCCTGTGCAGGAATGTTTATGGGATTCCTTTCGGGAACCTGGTATCTCTACATGGTGCATTGGGGAGGAATGGAACCCTGGTTGGGTATTGATCACCTCCGATTTGGGATCATCGGCTGTTCTGTTAACCTCGTGACCATGATTGTGGTCAGCCTTGCCACCGAAGAACCTGATGAAGCGACCCAGAAGATGGTTGATGATGTCAGATATCCGAAGGGTGAGACCGTTCTTTCGGCATCTCACTGATCCTGTAAACTTGATTTTCCCCGGGGTTCCTGCCCCGGGGAATTTTTTAACTCCTTAGATGAAGTTGTATCGATGGACCCTGTGTCGGAAGTTTTTCCGCTTTGGGTCATTGCCTTGGATTATGTCTCCGGGGTAGTGATGTGGACACTGATAGGACGAACGGCAATGGGTTTTTTCCTTCCTGAAGATTCGTCCTTTTTCTTCATGCGTTTCTTTGTCCGCTCCACCAATCCTTTGCTCCGTTTTGTTGCTCCAGTCACTCCGGGCTTTCTCTTGCCTGCTCTGATTCCGCTCTATGTCGCCTGGTTTTTTTACATGCTGCGGTTTTACCTGATGCCCTGGTTGCTGGGTTACACGGTGATGGGGATGCTTTCATTTCCGCTTGAGAGTGAAATTGCAGGGTTGATTTACCGGAGCCTCTCTCCTCAGTGAATCCTGTTACGGTAACAGAATTTTTGAGTCCCAAGTATCTCAGCACCTCCTGCAAGTAACCCCCACTAATTCTTCACTGTCCGACACCATAAACACGATCAGCAGTTTCAGGGAATCCGAATTTCTCATAAAAGGCACGGGCAGGATTGTTTTTTTCAACAAGTAATTCTAACCTGCAGCAGTTCAACTCCAGGGCACGGCAACTGATTTTAGTAACCTGTTTCTCGCCAATCTTTAGGCCTCTGGCAGATTCCTGTACAAAGAGATTATCAAGTAGAAGACTTGGTTTACCTTTGAATTGAAGGTAGAGTAGCAGAGAAAATATGTAGCCAATCCCAGAGGAACTCCGTCAACTTCTGTCAGCCAGGATTCATAAAGTCGAGATTTTGCAAATCCATATCGTTCAACATCCTCAATAGTGGCACGAAATTCTGCGCCCCTCACCATGGTATTTGGCAAATGAACGGATTATTTTAAAAACAGTTTCGGTATCTTTTTTCAGTGCATGCCGAATTACTATCTTATCTTGAAAGTCATTATTTTCAACCATTTTCAAAACCGCCCAGAAAACTGTTCAGGTTGTCACCAAG
>JAPKCW010000174.1:0-4216 GCA_028822815.1 Nitrospinaceae bacterium
CCCAGGCACTGCTGGAAAGAGAAACCCTCACCGGGGATGAAGTCAAAAATATTATTGATGGAAAAAATGATTCTGACCCTGATTCCTCTGGCGGAGAACCACAAAAAACACAACCTGTAGTTCCTGCTGAAAAACTGAAAACGAAAGCAGATCCTGATAAGGGACTCCTTGGAGGCAGTGGCATGCCTGACCCCACGCCAGCCTGATCTTTAGGGCACTTCGAAAATTGTTTTTGGCGCGGCCCTTATAGATTTTGGACACGAATAGTAGTCCAAAAGGCCTGCGGATTGCCGTAGAGAAAATTACCGGATAAATAAAGCTTCTCTATATTAAAACAAGAATTCGTTTTGAAAACTCCACATTTTATCTGGCTTAATGCCGGAGTGTGGAGTTTTTGATTTTGGGCATGCGTAGTGGGCTACTGGGGAGAAATTTCTTATGACTTCATTCCGATTTCCCCGCCTTGGGGAAGAAGCGTTAGTGATGGGCATTATTAATCTGTCTCCGGAATCTTTCTATGGTGCCAGCCAGTGCGGGACAGTGGAACAGGTCCTCCATGTTGCAGAAAGAATGATTGAAGAAGGGGCAGACATCCTGGATATTGGTGCGGAAAGCTCCCGTCCGGGATCGGCTCCCCTTTCCGAGCAGGAAGAATTAAACCGTTTGCTTCCCGTTGTGATAAAACTGGCGGAAATCGTCCACATTCCTATTTCTGTGGATACCTATAAGCCTGCTGTGGCCCATGAAGCTTTGAATGCGGGAGCCAGTATCATAAATGATATAACGGGCCTTCAAAGATTTCCAGACATGGCCAAAACCATTGCCCGGTTTCAGGCAGGTGTTATTTTAATGCATATGCAGGGCACACCCGAGACCATGCAGGACAATCCGCAATATATGGATCTGCTGACTGAAATTTCCGGGTTTTTAAAGCAGAGTATAACCCTTGCTGTTTCCGCAGGAATTGATCCGAATAAAATTGCGATAGATCCTGGCATCGGATTTGGTAAAACAGACTCCCATAATCTTCTGATATTGAAAAATTTATGTCGCTTGCAGGAATTGGGCAAGCCCGTATTACTGGGAGTTTCAAGAAAGTCCCTGATTGGAAATATATTAAATGTGTCTGTTGGTGAGAGGCTGGAAGGTTCCCTTTCCGCAGCCGTATTCGGGGTAATACAGGGGGCATCCATAATTCGCACCCATGATGTGCAAGCAACTCGCAGGGCTGTAAAAGTCGCTGAATCGATTATGAACGAAAAAGATTGATTATAATGATCCGTTTATTTGTCAATGTAGACCATGTTGCCACCGTCCGTGAAGCCAGAAAGACTATTGAGCCGAGTCCTCTAAAAGCGGCTCTATTGGCGGAAAAGGCCGGAGCTCAGGGGATCACTATCCATTTGAGGGAAGACCGACGCCATATTCAGGATGACGATGTGCGAGTTGTTCAAAAGGGGATTAACACAAAATTGAACCTGGAAATGGCTCCCACTCAGGAGATGGTGGATTTAGCTTTGGAGATTCAGCCTTATCAGGTTTCTCTGGTCCCGGAAAAACGTCAGGAAATTACAACGGAGGGAGGCTTGGATGTCTGTTCCCAGGAAAGGGCGTTATCAAAAATCCGGGAAAAGATACAAGACAGGGGAATTTTGTTCAGCCTGTTCATTGATCCTGACTTGGCGCAGGTGGAGGCCTCCCAAAGAATCCAGGCGGATAGCATAGAAATCAATACCGGAAAATATACGGAACTTGAGTTGCCTGAAGAAATTGATAGGGAACTGGAACGGATACAAAAAAGCGCTAAGAGAGCCGCCGAACGGGGTTTAAAGGTTTTTGCCGGCCATGGTTTGAATTATGAAAATGTGATGGCCATAGCCGCGATCGCGGAAATTGAGGAACTCAATATTGGCCATTTCATAGTGGGGCAGGCTATTTATGGGGGGATGGAAACTGCCGTGACCGAGATGATTCGCTCTATTGAGAGGGGTAGAAGGCAACGAAAATGACCCAACTTATATATGGAACTCTTTGAAAATATTATGGTTTTGGTGATTTTTTGATGAGTCTGGCGTGAAAATTGCGGTATAATATTCAAAGTTAATTTTACCAAAACATTGACGGTTGCGGTGATGCCAGAATTCAACAGTTCTTCTCAGATTTCCCAAGATAATTTTTCGGTTCGTGAACGGGGGGTTTCCAGTGCACGCGAATATTCCCGTATTGTTGAAACTTTTAATAGAGTTTTGGAATACAAAGAAAAGTTTCGCATGTCCATTGAAGGACAGTTGGCTTCCATCGGGAAGCAGGTTAAGGAGAATATTGAGAATTTGGAAACCCTACTGCGAAACATAGATATTTATGTGCAGAATGTTGACAAAATTTCTAATAATCTGGCGCAACTGCAAACCGAAGAAAACTCTATCAAAATCAGATACGAAGAACTTTTAAGCGGGTCTACTGAGTTGGACTCCATCAGCGACGATAAAAGTAGTGACGATCTGGATTTTGCGGGTTCCCGGGAATACCTTATACAGCGGCGGCGAAATTATTTGGAAAATCTGGATAAAAGTTTTAAGCGTCTGGATGGAGAATTATTTTCCATTGAAAAATTACGTTCGGAACTCACAAGAGCCCGTGGGGAAATCCTGGTTAAAAAAGATGATGCGCAGAAAAAAATAAGCATTCTGGAAGAGAATGGGATCCGGCTTTTGGAGGATGTCAAAAGAGTCGAAATGGAACTCGAATCATCGATCAATGAAGAGGGGCTTTTGATTAATGAGTTCAAACGTTTGGTGAAGGGTGCCGAAAGAACTTTGGAACTCAGTGATGAGATAGATCATATTCTATTTACCTACCTCACTGCGGCGGAATCAAAGGACATAGCTTCAAAAAATCAGGTTCCCGCAGTCGACCACTAGTCGTGGGGGCAGTGTGCAAGGGCACATTGTGCCGAGAGACCGCTTGTCCGCAAGATAAAGATATTGCTATTTGCCACCGGCGGCCCGCCAGCGCAGGTTTGTATTGACTTGAATTTGTAAATTCTGCATACTCCTTCTAGTTTCAGAGTAGTTGAACTCTCCTGTTTTTTTACTACCCTCAAGTAGTTTAACTCTTATATTTTCAATGAGTTTCCCCAGAAAGGCTGTTTTATAAAAATGACAACGAAGGTCGGCATCAATGGTTTTGGGCGCATTGGCAGGGCGGTATTGAAATGCATATTGAATGATCCGGAATGCTCGGATTTTGAAATTGTGGCCATCAATGATTTAACGGATTCCGCTACTTTGGCGCATCTTTTTAAATATGATTCTATTCAGGGTGTTGCCTCTCAGGATGTGCAATCGGATTCCAAGGGATTAATCATAAACGGGAAACATATAAAAATTATTTCTGAACGCGACCCCGAACAACTGCCTTGGAAACAATTAGGGGTGGAGTTTGTTATCGAGTCCACAGGGTTATTTACCAAACGTGACGCGGCTCAGAAACATATTGAGGCAGGCGCAAGAAAAGTCATTATTTCTGCTCCGGCAAAAGACCCGGATGTGACCATCGTTTTGGGTGTGAATGAAGAATCTTATGTTTCTTCAGATCATCAGATTATTTCCAACGCTTCTTGCACCACTAACTGCCTGGCTCCGGTAGCCAAAATTCTGCACGAAAAGTTCGTGATCAAAAAAGGACTAATGACGACCATTCATTCTTATACGAATGACCAAAAGATTCTTGATTTGCCTCATTCAGACCTTAGACGGGCAAGGGCGGCGAATCTTTCCATGATTCCGACTACCACCGGAGCCGCAAAAGCAGTGGCTTTGGTTTTGCCTGAAATTAAGGGCAAGCTTGATGGAATGGCCATTCGTGTCCCGACTCCCAATGTGTCTCTGATTGATCTGGTGGTTGAAGTCGAGAAAAATACTACAGCTGAAGAAGTCAATGAAGCTTTTAAGGAAGCTTCCCAGGGGCCCTTGAACAAAATAATGCGGGTTGAGGAAAAACCCCTGGTATCCATAGACTTTAATGGAGATACCTTCTCATCAATCATTGACGGAATTTCCACCAAGGTCATCGAAGATAATATGGTGAAAGTATTAGCTTGGTATGACAATGAGTGGGGCTACTCCAACAGGGTCAAAGACCTTTTGAAGTTTATCGTCCGAGGCTGATTCCTGGAGTGCCTAATTCACATCCCCCATCTGGATATAGGTTTTAA
>JAPKCW010000175.1:0-4199 GCA_028822815.1 Nitrospinaceae bacterium
TATTTTTAGCTGCCGGGCTTTTTCCGCGTCCAGATCAGCCTTGAAACGTGCCACCCGGGAGAGCAGGTCTTCATGCTCAATGATGGCAATGATTTCTCCGGCGCGAATGAAGTCGCCGATTTTGACCAGAAGGTTTTTGACCTGCCCCGATATGCGGGCGCCGATTTTAACTTCCGCGCCCGTCTTGAGTGTCACGGTTCCCGTAGCTAAAACCTTTTGATGAATGTCCTGCCGGGTCACCGGCTGAAACTTGAAGTCCTTTACTGTAGGCTTTTGTGGCGGCTTTCCGAAAACTATTTCCCGGCCTGTTTTAATGACCGGGTCCATCTTCCCCTCTTGCCAGGCCCAAACCAAACCGGCCGCAAGAATCACCCACAACAAAAAACTCCGCAATTTTTCCGAAATCTTCACGCTAGAACCTTTGAATTACTTTTCACCACTAGGCCCACTCCCGTGGGAGGGAATGTAGCAAGAGCTTAATTGAGCCGAGCAACCCTTTGCTCGCCAAGTAAAGTGATTGCAAGCTGGCCCCACGCCGAGTGGGGTAAGTATGCTAAAATAAAGGAATTAACCTCTATTCTGGGATCGGCATATCACCAGATAACTTGAGCCTTATCGTGACTCCTACGCCCTCTAAAGAAAATAGTCCCCCGGCCCGGAAACGGTTCTCTCTAAAACTGTGGATTGGAGTGCCTTGCGCCCTGATTCTGGCTCTTGTGATCATTCTTTCACAGATTGACCTGGAAACCGTGAAAGAAAATTTTGTGCAACGGATTTCCCAGGAAACGGGCCTCAAAGTGGCAATGGAATCTATTGGATTCAGCTTCTCCCATGGCCTGGGACTCCAATTAAAGGGCGTAAAAGTGAGGTCGCCCGAAGGCAACCATTTTTCCGTAGAGCGACTGCATTTGCTGGCAGAATGGAGCCCTCTTCTAAAAGGGGAGTTCAAAATAAAATCGGTCACTCTGGAACATCCCGAAGCAACACTGGAAATTCCAGCCCCTCTGCCGAAAGTAGAGGAAAAGCAAAAATCCCAGCCAGAAACGAAACTCATCGACCCTGAAAAAATCCAATCCGCCGCCAGCAAGGTAAAAAGCACACGCCTGTCCATAAAAAAACTCATCGTTTCCAATGGAAAGATCACGCTGATTCGAGCTGGTACCGCAAAACAAGTTTCCCTAAGTGTCGATGGAATTTTTGTTCTAAATCGATCTCCGGGAGAACATCTGGATATTTCGGCCAGTGCCGTCAAAGTGCAGACCGGCGCAATAATTTTTGCGGGAGACGGAATAGCATCCAACCTGACCGAAGACAATGCCAAAATCTCACTGAACCTGAAATCCAACGGTTTTTCCTGGGAAGAAATGCAATCCGTCCTCGACTTTTTAGAACACAAAGAAACTTTGACTGCGCTGACAGCTGTTGATGTGCAAGAGTTTTTAATAAAAGCGGAAATACCTGTCAGCTCTCTCAGCCAGATCGAAACTTTGCAGAAACAAATGATCGCTCACGTTAAATTAAAAACCAGAAACGCGATCTTGAAAATGGACGAAAAAAGTTATCCCATTGAAGCTTTAGAAGGAGAAGGGATCCTGGAAAAAGGTATTCTCACCCATAATTTTTCCGGCACGGCACTCTCAAGTGATTTTAAACTCCATGGCAAACTGCCACTGTTCAATCTCGATAAAGATGCCACCTCCCATGTCGAATGGAAAAATCTGATGTTGGAAAAACTGGCAAAAGGATTGCCGTGGGCTCCCACTCAGGGGAAAGTTTCCGGCAGTCTTACTCTCACCGGGCCTCTGCCAAAAGAGAAAGAACCGTTTCCCGGCAAACTGGAAGTTGATTTTCAGGTAGAGGATTTACTTTTAAAACCTACAGACGGAGCCCATCCCATAGAAGTGATCCGTTTAACAGGACATGGGGATTTTAATCAAGGCCTGCTGCAACATGAAATCCATACAACCGTTTGGGGCAGCGATTTTGACATCAAAGGAAAATTGCAGATGGGTCAGGGAAGGCCCGTGCTGAACTCGCGCATAAACTGGCAAGGGTTGGATGTATCACAACTGCCTTTACCATCCACGGGATGGCAGGCAAGCGAGGGAAAACTGACAGGAACTTTAACGCTCATCGGCCCTGTTCCGGGTGCGGGAGAGAAGTTTCCCGGCCAACTCAAAACCTCCTTAAAGTTCGCTGCCAAAAATTTAAAACTGCAAAACAAAAGTTCGCCGGACTCTCCTCTGCTCGCCCTGAACCAGTTAAAAGGAACCGGAGAGTTTGCAAACCATCAGGTGAACTACAATATAAAAGGTGGCACGTTCAAAGGAACCTTTCAGTCAGATGGAACCATTATCCTTTCTGCTTCCGGGTCACGCCCCCCTGTGCTCAACAACCGCGTCGAATTCGCCAATCTCGATTTGAGTCAATTGCCCCTACCTATGCCAGCAACTGCGGGCAATATCTCCGGGCATATTAAACTGAATGGCCCGTTACCGGATGCGGAAGATCTTTTGACCGGCAATTTAAAAATAGATACAAACTTTAAAGTAACCGGCCTGAACCTGTCGACAGACACCCTTCCAATAGACATCCAGCAACTTGAAGGGAAAGCCACATTAGACCGAGGCAGGCTGAAACATAACCTGAACGGAACCATGTTTGGCGGAAAAGTAAAAACAAAAGGTGCTCTCCTATTTCAAAAAATTAAAGAAGAAACCCTCATCACCGCAGACTCGGACCTGGTGCTGGATCAGGTCAATCTGGATTGGCTTCCCCTGATCCATAAAGGCACGCCTTCTGCCGGAACCGTTACGGGAAACCTGAAAATTAAAGGGCCTCTTCCCACCAACGGTAAAATTTCTCCGGCGCTGAAACTTAACGGAATCCTTAATGCCAGTAAGCTTGTTTTAGGAGACCAACAAATAGGAAAAGTAAAACTGGACTTCAAGGAAAGTTCTTCCACCTTGACCCAGGTTCAGGTCGAACTGGAAAGAATTAAACTGGGAGATCGCGGATTTAAAAAATTTGTAGGACTGTTGCAAATCACCCCGGAAAAAATTGATCTCACCGGAGGCCAGGTCTGGCCGATGAACGGATTGATAAAGCTTGTCGGCGATTTTAAGCCCGAGTCCAAAAACTATCGTTTGAAGTTTAAGGGGGATAAATTAAAAGTGGAAGAATTTATTCCGCCCGATCTTATGGGCCCCCTGCAATTCTCCGGTGCGGTAACGGGAAAACTACCGCAAAACAACGACTCACCCGGCCTCGCCGATTATTCCCGGGACCTTTCCGGCAATATAAAAATTAAACTCGTTGATGGAACCCTGCCCGAACTCGGTGTGCTTAAAAACCTGCTCACCCTGCTCAATCCCACCTCAGTGTTAAATACCGGTAAAACTGGGTTGAGTTACGACCTTTTGGCAGGGGATTTTAAAATCGTGAAAGGCGTGGTGCATACCAGCAACCTGGAAATGAAAGGTCCCGAGATCATGCTGACCGTCGAGGGAGAGGCCAATCTTGTTCAAGACACCATCAACGCCCAGGTCAAGGCCATGCCGCTACAGATGCTGGATAAAACCATCAAAGCGATTCCGTTGTTGGGTCAGATTTTAGCAGGAGGGAAAAAAGGCGGTGTCATCGAAACTTATTTCAAAGTACACGGCAAACTCAGCAAACCAAAATTTACCCTACAACCGCACAAAACACTGCTCGAAAAACCGGGCAGTATCCTGAAAGAACTCTTCAAACTGCGGTAAAACCTGACAGGCGGAAAATATAAAGAAAGGCTGATAACCTTCACTTCCACAATATATAGTCACTTGTGGACTCGTTATATTATTCATTGGCTCTTACCCTTTCAGGGCATGAAGGCAAATGAAGAGGACATCACGCGTGTCCCAGAGGGGTAGACCCCTATTTCAAGCAAAAAACCGCGAATTTTTACTAAAGTACCAAAAAAAATATACCGTTCAGAACTATAGGTGGAGGATATAACAAGGTTTCTCCCCTCCTCAGGAATCACCTGAATACATTGACTGAGTCTATTTTATCAATCAAGGACGGTTGCCATGGATTCCATTTATGAAATAACACTATTGGGCTTCATGTTTTTGGAGCTGGCGCTGGCTTTCATCTATTTCCCCTATGATACGGGAAGGAATTTTTACAAATTGAAGATGGGCCAGGTGGAAACCGCT
>JAPKCW010000176.1:0-4191 GCA_028822815.1 Nitrospinaceae bacterium
GCGTATATGTACCTGTGGTCAGATAAAAAAGAAGAGCGGGAATATTATGACTGGGTCGGTTATATCGGCAACCTCATCGGCGTTGCCATCATGATTCCCCTGCCGGCAATGGGTTATATTTTCGTCGCCGAAATTTACCAATACGACGCAACCATCGGCATGTATATCATGTCTGACCGGGAATCCATGTTCATGCTGGTGCAAGGGCTTTTAGTAGGAACCATGTTCAGCGTCAGCAACATTTATATGTGGGTCAGTATGAAGCGGATTGAAAATGCCGAGCGGTTTTTCCCAGCTATGAAATTTGGTTTCATATTGATTGTTATTTCCGCCACCATCTGGTTCACTCCCAGACGGTTCTTCGCCACCATGCTTCCTGAACCCGGCATGAATCCAGATATGGTTTTGCCGGATAATCTGGCTTTTCTGGCCCTGATGGTTTCAAAAAATACGGCGGCATTCTGTTTAGTGACCGTTACCTTTATTAACTATATTTTTTATACCATCGCGACCAAAACTGGAAAAGTGCATTATGGCAAGATCAATCAGCTAGGGCCTTACGTTCTTATTTTCCTGGGATTCTCAGATATCTGGCTGATGAGCTGGATGGGTACCATTCGGGAACTGTCGAGGATGAATTGGCATATTTATAAGGTGTTCAAGGATGTGACCCCGGAAAAATTTGCGCCGACCCTGGCTGAGTCGGGCTTCCACGTCACAGTGATTGTTTGGACCTTTTTCGTCCTGATGACAGCCATCATCTGGATTGGAATCAAGTATCCCAAAACCAAACCGAAAGAAACCGGGCCTGTGCAGGCAGCACCGCAAATGGCCGAATAAGTTTTTCAGGAGCAAACGTGTAATGAAAATTGATGTGATCATTATTGGTGTTATTGCCGCGTTAAGTGGCCTGTACGCCCTTTACACCACTTTTGGGATTGCAGGGGCCATTACCGGGGCGGCAGTGATGCTGATTTATGCCCTCCTCTTAAATATCAAACCCAAAAAACTGGAAGAGAAAACCCTTTTCCAGAACATCCGGTTCAAGATTCCTGTAATTATAGTTATAGCAGCAATCCTTTGGGTCTTGGCAGGTAAATTTAATTTCCCCATCTGGTGGCAAATTGAGTTTGTCACTTTCGCTTTAGTGGGTTTCTTCTTCTTTACGCTTCTGGACTGGAAAACACTCAAACAGGAAAAATCGAGTTTTGACTGGGTCATACGAATTCTAACAACCTACGCCTTGGCCTCCGCCATCTTCATTGTGGTGACAGCGCAACTGCCCCAGTTTGATCCTGAGATTGAACTCGCCAAACTCAATAGGCCTCCCATTAAACTGGAAGGTTTGGCTGGACCGGAAGTCGTCGCCGCAGGACGCGAAGTGTTCGAAAATAATAAATGTTTCAACTGCCATAAAGTTTTCTGGGAAGGCAACTCAGATCGTGGCCCCAATTTAGGTTCCAAACAGATCGGCCTTTACTCCGAGGATTATATTAAAGGTCAAATCCTCAACCCTCGAGAAAATCAAGCTCCGGGTTTTGAGGACCCAAAATCCAAAAAAGCCATGCCGACTTATTATGGAGATGATTTGAGTGAAGATGAGTTGTCTGTTCTCGTGTCTTATTTAAAAACTCTGCGAGACCCGACTCATATGCCTGTGGAAGGCAAATTCCCCAATCAATGGACCTGGTGGGATGATAAAGATGCCATTGCCGAGGGCAAGCTGGTGTTCGAAGGGACCCATCCGCAAACAGAAGGGCTCCTCTGCGCTGTCTGTCACGGCACGGATGGCATCCCCATGATGACCGGGGCTCTTGATTTCAGAAATGAAAATAATCCTGATACCACAAAAATCGAAGGAGATCATACGGACAAGCTTTTAAAAGATTGGCCGGATGCCCTTTGGTATCGCCGGGTTACCCGTGGTGTTCCCGAAACACCCATGGCTGCCTGGGGTATGATTTTCCCGCATCTCTATCTTTGGAAGGCTGAGGCCTATGCCCGGACATTCCATGATCCTCTAGACAAACGCACAGCCATAAGACCTGTGCCGCCCGTCCCCACCAAAGAAGAGATGGAAAAGTGGAAAACGGATGGGCTGTTTCTCGAGCCGTTACTCTAAATAGATTGTTAAAATACAAAAAGCCGATCCCTTTTTCGGGGTCGGCTTTTTTTATGCCTGTTCGACAAATCTATGCAGGGTTTGGTAGAATGCCTGCATTGATACATTTGTGAATCTTTGGAGATTACAATGAGTAAAATTGATGATTTATTAAAGGATTGCCTTCTAGAAGATGGAACCATCCTTCTTCTTCGTGACAAATACATAGGAATCCGCGGTTGCATGGAGCTTGCCACGAAAGAAGTATTAAAAAGCGTGAAACAGCTTATTGTTCCAGGAAACCAGATTTTGGATGAAGGCTTGGAGGCTCTGGCAGATTCTCCTTATCTGCAAAACCTGGAAGTTCTCAACATCAATCACAATGATATTGGGGACGATGGAGCAGTCGCCTTGGCAAACTCGGAAAATTTACCCAAATTGAAGATAGTCACTATGTTCGGTAATGTTGTTGGAGATATAGGAGCTCAGGCGTTTGCTAATTCGTCCCAGAGCAAAAAATACGTCAAACTGGATCTCTTTAAAAACCAGTACACGGACATTGGTTATAAAGCCCTCACCGAATCAGAGAACCTGAAAAACTGTGAGGAACTGGAAGTCTACCGGGATTAGCCACCACTAGGCGCCAGCGTGACGCTGGACCCAGTTTTGTTGGCTAACAAAGCGTTACAAACCTTGCTATCTGCACTTGGCGGCTCACTGGCGCCTAGTGGCCATTCCATTGTGCGGTATCGAAAGTCTTAACCTGCAAAGCATGGATGAGTTTTGGGGTGCCCGTCATTTCCTGGTCCAGCGCTTTATGGACCAACCTGATTCGGCCCATGACATCGACATTTTTAAACTGTGCTGAAACGACAACGATGGAATAATGGCCCCCTCCTCCGGCGGCTTTGTGGCCACGATGAAGGTGACTCTCGTCAATGATTTCCACATGTTCTGCAGAGAGTTTATCCTTGAGGTTTTGGTTTATGATTTCAACAGTATCCATAATAAAATTAAGGTTTTTTTAGGGTTATCAAGTTTCATTCAGGAGGTTTGGAGCGAAGTCCTATATCTGGCAAATCTTTAAACTGATTGAGGTTTTCCTGGAATTTCTGGAAGGCCTTATGCTCCTTTTCGTCCATCAGGTTTGCCCGGCAACGCGCACAAACAGGTGTTTTATCATAGTCATAATTTCCAATTCTGTTTTTGACTCCACATTGGGGGCAAGGTATGATGGCTAAGCTGGGATCAGTCATGGTTTATCTTAACAAATCCGAAGTTAAAAGAGTTCATAAACTTTTTCAATAAAATGTTTATATTTCAACAGATCGGCACCAACCAGAAAATCCCTTTCACCACCAAATTGGCCTTGGTATTCTGGATCATTTTGGGATTGGCCATTTTATCCTTTTTTGCTTTCGGCGTATTTATAATCGCCTTGATAGTTGGTGTGGTTTTATTCGCAACCAAACTGTTTCAAAAAAAGAACGAGCCAAATTCCATTCCCAAACCCCCTCCCGGATTTCAAACCCGGACCTATTCGCGGCATATCAAGGATGATGATGACGTCATAGATATCTAGCCACTAGGCGCCAGCGTGCAATGGCTCTGCTGAACAAAGAGTTATCTCGGTTCAATCAAGCCTCTGCTATCTACCCCCCACGCCTAGTGGTGGGCTTTTTATAGATATGAGTGGCCACTCCGTAAAACGCTTCGGCAGTTTCCATTATCGTTTCAGAAAGTGTTGGGTGAGGGTGGATAGAGTGTGCCAGATCTTTTGCTTTCAGGCCATTATCTATGGCCAAGACGCCCTCCCCGATCAATTCTCCCGCTCCAACCCCTGATATTCCCATTCCCAGAACTTCCTCTGTATCTGGGTCAAGAATCAGTTTGGTCAAACCATCCGGCCTGCCGAGTGTCTGGGCTCTTCCTGATGCCCCCCAGGGGAATTTGGCTACTTGCACCTTCCTGTTAGTGTTTTTGGCCTCCGTTTCCGTCAAGCCGCACCAAGCCAATTCAGGATCTGTAAAAACCACAGCCGGCACACAACTTGCTTTTTGGTTAGGCCCTTCACCTGCCAGAATTTGGAC
>JAPKCW010000177.1:0-4159 GCA_028822815.1 Nitrospinaceae bacterium
AAACCTAAAAAGAACGGATCGAGTCCACTACGTTGCTAAAAGCAAACGTCTGTAGGTTCGTTAGCGATGAATGAGATAAAAAATTAAATGAGAAAAGTGGGTGGGGAACGAGAAGAATGGGGGCTACCGCTGAATCGCGACTGGAAGGAGATAATTTCGGAATCTACGGAAACAGAAACCAGAAGATTGGAAGTTTCAAAGCGTATAGGATGCCCGACCTGTTGGAAGGTCAATCCCTGCTTGAGGGGTTTGGAGTATTTTGCCAGGACAAAAAATGCGGAATCGTTTTCATCGTTTTCTTCGGAAGAATGCGAATGATGAAAATGGTTATCCAGTTCCTGGTTGGAAAAATGCCCGTTGACAAGATGAGCATAAGCTTCCAAAGCCGCGGAATGATAACGTCCCGAATGCTGATGGTCCCCCACCTGGTCCGTGTGACTATGTGTGGTTCCGGGATGATAATGGGATGGAAAGAAGATGAACTGGAATGCCCAAAGGCAAACCAAAACAAACATCAGGCCATAGTTTCTTTTGAAAAATGCAATCATTAAAAAAATCTCGCAACGCCCTTGATCGGGCCCTCGTTCTATATATAGCGGCAAGTGTGCTAAAAGTATAAGGAAATTTACCGGGTTCCGTCAAGTCTTTCTGAACTGAACAAAAGGGGTAACAAAATATTATGAAAAAAAATATTTTATTACAAATTATAGCGGTATTATTTCTTTTCCTGATTGTCCAGTCCGTATTTGCCCATGGAATGTCTGAAGCGGAAAAGCAAACTATTCTGCAGGGAGGAAATCTTCAATATTTGCAGATTGGGGCATCCCACATGCTTACCGGCTACGACCACCTTTTATTTGTCTTTGGGATTGTCTTTTTTTTAACTACCTTCATGGATGTGGTCAAGACCATTACCGCCTTTACGATAGGGCACAGCATAACTCTCATCACTGCAACCTTAATGGGGGTTACTGTCAATTACTTTTTGATTGATGCCATGATTGCCTTGAGCGTTTGTTATATCGGTTATGAAAATATAGGAGGGTTCCGCAAATTCTTTGAAAAGTCACCCAATCTGATTTGGGCTGTATTTATATTTGGCCTGATTCACGGATTAGGGTTATCCACAAGGCTTCAACAATTGCCATTAGGAGAGGAAGGGCTTGTTTTACGAATCCTTTCCTTTAATTTGGGAATTGAATTAGGGCAAATAGCCGCCTTATGTTTAATGGTTGCCTTGCTGTATAAATGGCGACATACCCAGTCTTTCCTGAAAATAACTGCCGTCTCAAATAATGGACTTATCTATGCAGGAGTTTTTTTATTTTTAATGCAGATGCATGGATATTCACATGCCGTTTATCCTGATGAATTTGGATTCCCGGAAGACAATCATTTTCACATCCATGAAAAGATGGTAGCTCCTTCCACTCCTTTGCCGGGAAGCGAATATAGAACTCTTCCGGAGCAGGGCTCATTGTTTTCGAATGATCTGTAGTTTAGAGCTCCGGCACAACCTATCCTATTTTATTAATACATCGATGACTCAGGAGGGGGAGTGGGAGGGCCTTTGTGACCACAACCACCACCAAGACAAATCAGGATCAGTAACAGGAATACAACAGGTTTTAATTTCATGCTCATGACAACCTCTATCTAGTCGATAATTTTCTCTACGGCAACACTAGAGGGTGTGGCGGTGGTATTCTTCCTCAGCTTTACTGCCCCCGGCGGCTGCCGGCCTTATTTCAGTTTTTTTGTTAATCGGGAAATCTGTGCTTTCACCTGTTTTTTCGCCGTTCCCCCATAAATGTTTTTCCGATCCACGGAATTCTTAAGGGCAATATGCTCCGAGACATCCTCGTCGAACCGTTTGGAAATTTTGCGCAGTTCCTTCAGCGAAAGCTTGTCCAGGGTTTTCCCGTTATCCAAACAATAGGCCACGATTTTTCCGGTAACCTCATGCGCCTCACGGAAGGGGACCCCTTTTAAGACCAGGTAGTCCGCCATGTCGGTGGCAGTCAAAAATCCGCTGGTTGACAGTTCTTCGATTGAAAGCGATTTAAATTTTGCCGACTGCATCATACCGGTGAAAATTTTCAGGCAGGTTTTGACCGTATCCGCCGAATCGAACAAGGGTTCCTTGTCCTCCTGCAAATCTTTATTGTAGGCCAGCGGTAATCCTTTCATCAATGTAAGAAGCGAAACCAGATTGCCAAATACCCGGCCGGATTTTCCCCGAATCAGTTCCGCCGCATCAGGATTCTTTTTTTGCGGCATGATACTGCTGCCTGTGGTGAAAGCATCGGACAATTCCACAAACCCGAACTCACTGGAATTCCAAATGACCAGTTCTTCTGAGAACCGGCTAAGATGCATCATCAGTAAAGCCGAAGCACTACAAAATTCAGCGGCAAAATCCCGGTCCGCCACCGCGTCCATGCTGTTATGGGAAATTTCCGGAAACTTTAAAAGTTTGGCGGTGTATTGCCGATCGATGGGAAAATTGGTGCCCGCTAAAGCCGCCGAACCCAAAGGCATGATATTGATCCTTTTTCGTGCGTCAAGAAAGCGGTCTTTATCGCGAAGGAGCATTTCCACATATGCTAAAAGGTGATGCGAAAGCAAAACCGGTTGTGCCCTTTGCATATGTGTGTATCCGGGAATCACTTTATCAATATTCTTTTTGGCCAGACTCACCAGGGTTTTGCACAACCGGTTGATTTCTTTTACTGTCTCATCCACTTCGTTGCGCAAATAAAGACGGATATCCAGGCAGACCTGGTCGTTGCGACTACGGGCGGTGTGGAGCTTGCCAGCGGTAGGACCTATGAGTTTACGCAAGCGGCTTTCAATATTCATGTGAATATCCTCCAGCTCGTCCTTGAACTGAAAACGCCCCTCGTCACATTCTTTTAAAATCCGTTTCAACCCTTTCTGGATTTTCTGCGATTCGGATGGAGAAATAATTTTACAACGCGCCAGCATTTTGCAATGCGCAATACTTCCCTCAATGTCGCAGGCGTATAACCGCTTATCAAAAGAAATGGAAGCCGAGAAGGTTTCCATCAAAACATCGGTCGAGTGTTTGAACCTGCCGCGCCATGGTGTTTTCATCAAATTTTTCTCGCTAGAGAGTGGCGGAGGATGGGGGAATGAACTCCCGTTTTTTAGCCCATTTATCTTTTTGCACGATATTGATGCGGGTTCCCAAGGGAACCATTTTAGCCAGGAAGTGCAGGTACCATTCCTGAACATTGGGGCAACCGGCGCTACCATTTCGCCAGTCAAAGTTTTTCTTGAAGAATTCGTTTACCTTGCCCGCATTGACTCCGTGGATGCCATAACTGCCCGGAACCGGAACGCCCAGCCGTTTCATACCCATCCACCAATGCCCAATTTCATGGTCTTTATGACCAAATGGAATCGCCCGCACCCTTGTTTTTCCGTTTAAGGTCTCTTTTTTATACCAGGTGGGTTTATAGGCCTTATTTTTTATTTCGTATTCTCCGATCGGGGTTTCTTCGCCGGTCCTTCCGAAAATACTTTCTATTTCTATGACTTCTTCATCGTTGTAATAAACTCTCAGGATACCGCTCTCAACAATTCCCAAAAGGTACCAGAGTTGTGGATTTTTATAGTTGAAAGAAGCCACATCCTTGTCGTTGTACTTCAAGGTCATCATCTGGCCGGAACGTACATAGCTTGCATGCTTGTTGTTATAAACCTGTTTCAGAATGTATTTCAGGTTCTCCGTAACTTTGTTATTCAAAATCATCTGCTCGATCTGCACGCTGAGCTCCGCATTGAATTTGCGTATTTCTTCCAGCTCGACGGCGGTCATGCTAAGATCCTGGCGAATCTGTGCCACTTCTTCCTTAGAGACCAAGCCAACCTTGTTCAGGCCCTGATACCAAGCCACATCTACTTTTTGCCGGGTTTGCGCACCGAGAACAAATTGGTAGACCAGGGTTCCGCTCATAATTAATACTCCCATGGCGATTCCCGCCAATTTTAGAGTTCGTTTGACATTGTTGGATAAGCGATATCTGGCGACCTCAAATTTTACTTTTTTATTTCTTTCTTCCAGTGCGCCGAAGGTTGCTTTTTGGAATTTTCCCAGCAGGCGACGTTCGAGCCTGGATAGGGTGGGAGTATG
>JAPKCW010000178.1:0-4142 GCA_028822815.1 Nitrospinaceae bacterium
TTTTAAGTCATATTTCTTTTCAGTTTTACTATTCTTGTTCGATAAGGAGATAGGGCAAGGTTTATAATAAAGAGACCTTAAATATGACTTGGATTTGGACGGAATGAAGAAAACCTTATTTATATTGATGTTAGCAATCTTTTTAATTTCTCCTGAGTTCTTGAGGGCAGATGAGTTTACGGTGGGAGGTATGGCAATAAGCCGACCCAATTATGAAGGTGCCGATGGGAAAGAAGTTGACATCTTGCCCCTGCTCGACATTTCCATTGGGAAATCGTTTTTTTTAAATAACGAAAGAGGGTTAGGGGCCTATTTCCTAAAAAACAGGGCATTTGAGTTGGGGGGATCGTTCGGCTACTACGAGAGCCGCGATGAGGAAGACGATGAAAAGCTAACAGGCCTAGACAGTGTTGATGACGGTATAGATGGCCGTATTTTTGCGAAAATTCATCTGCGTAACTACTCACTCTTTGCTCAAATCCGAAGTGACCTTTCAAACAGCCACGATGGGACTTTATATATTTTTGGAGCTGACTATATCCATAACCCTTCCAGGCATACGAATTGGAGATTTAAGTCGAGTCTTACCTTCGCAGATGATAACTACATGCGATCCTATTTTGGGGTCAAAGAGGTCGAAGCAGTCACATCGGGACTTAATCGCTTTAAAGCAGGAAGCAGCTTCAAGGATTTTACATTGGATTGGATTTATAATGTTGGTATAAGCCGACAGTGGGGCTTAAGAGGCGTTGTTGAATACAAATTTCTGATGGGAGATGCCGCTGAAAATCCATTGGTCGAATCAAAAGGCCAAGCCAGTTTTGGTATCGGCCTGATTTATAGGTTTTCCAGCCGGGCTTTTAACTTTTCCAGCCGGGCTTTTAACTTTCCCAGATAAACAGCAGCATAATCCCGAGTTTTAGAATAATTTTCATTTTCCACAAAACAAGAACCACGGATAATCCCGTAATTCCTTTTTCTTCTTACACTGAAATGGTAGCGGTGGACGGAGTTGAACCGCCGACACTACGGATATGAGCCGTATGCTCTAACCACCTGAGCTACACCGCCATGCAATTTTCATAACTACTTGTTATTTTGAAGATTAGAATTCTACTCCCTTGCCCCTTACCCTGTCAATGGCAATCCTTGCGGATTGAGCCTTCCTCAGATCGCTGGGATTAAACGTTACCTTTCCAACGTTTAACATCGCGCATGAATTTTGCTCGATCCATCTCTTGTCCAGCGGGGAACACTTCGGTCAAAGGCTGAGGAAACTTTTTTTCTGTTCCGGTCCAGTGTTCAAACTCCCCCAATTGAATCCTATAGATATCTTTAAAAGTGCGGTATTGCCCATTGATCCCGACGAAGTCCCAACTGGTTTCATTTTGAATCAGGTTATAAAACTCAGAACAGGCTATGCCTTCATAGAGATTGATTTTCCCAATACGTCCCTTGATAATATCCGCATTCTCTCCAGCAAAATCCAGGCACCATATTTCGGAACCGTCCTGCCCAAAAACTTCCAGTTGATAGACCACCTTCCATTCCACCCAGCTTTGCACGGCTTTTTTCTCGACCAACAACCCGACCAACCGGTTCTCTATAAAATTGACAACCGCCTGCCACTCTTTTTCGTGCTGCGTTTTATCCTGCGTCTGGGTACGAATGGGTGGAACCTCAGACACGGGTTTGAACTCCACTTCATGCCCATCATTCTCTTTAATCTTTACAAATTCTGAAGCGGCTTTTTGGATCTCCACCCCCTCGCGAGTTATAACCGCCCTGTCACCGGGATAAAATACTTCGCTTTCAATATCCGGACAAAAATCCGCCAAATCCCTTAAAAACTGTTCCTGAGTAGTAGGAAAGGAATATTGATTCAGAAATCTGAATTCGTCCCGGTATTTGAACCCGGCGGAACCCGGCACCGCAAATTTTGGCCTGCAGGCAGAAGCCGCTTTAAGGTAAGAGCTGTATTCCTCCATCGGCAATTCCAAAGGATTATGAAAACAAAAATTCCCTTCCAAAAGAGGCAGGTAACGAACATGAGCAAAATCCAACTGACCGTACAAACGCTGCATATACTTAATGATATCCGGCGAGATGATGGTATCGACCTGATTCCAGAGGGTCACTTCTCCGTCATGGACCAGCAGACCGTGTTCTGGAAAATAATCCTGTTTGTTCAGGGAGGGTGTGGGAGTCAACGTCAGCCCTTTGATCTCCAATGTTTTGAAATCCTCCACTACGACAACGTTTTTGAATTCCAATTTCGCCAGGACTTCCAGCAGAATCTCATCACGCGGGGCCAGCACCACAGCATCTGGAGCCAGAATATCGGCACTTCCTGCAATGTAAGCCAAGGTGCGGACGTCAAAATGATCCTGGTGCCGATGCGAGATGCTTAAGATATCCACCTTGGGCAGTTTTGCCAGATCAAGGTCTATGCTCGGGCAATGGACATTGCATTCTTCCCACAAATAGTCAAAAAATACCGGGTCCGTCAACAATGTGGTATCGCGCGACTGGATCAACAGACAGGCATGGGCAATCAGGGTCGTAATCATTATTACGTCAAATAGTTTGTTTTATTAAAAGGATTTAAGCCGGTAAGACTAACCGAACCATAGCAAGAACTCAACGGGTATAATGATATGGAGGTAGATTGAACCTTTTTTATTCCTAACGCATCATAAATCCGTGGGGTTGACAATACCGTCCAACTTTAACAGAATAAATCTCTTTTCAACAAAGGCATCCTCAAAAATTTGTTATGAATGAAATGAGCCAGTCCATAAATTTTGAAGAAGGCAAGCCCTGCCCCTTACCCATCGAGGGCCACGGAGGCGGTCTTTCCTTTTCTCCTAACGGCGATATGCTTCTCGTCGCTTCTCTACCCCACCCTTCTGAGGCGCAGATCAAGGCATTTAGCGGGAAATGGCGAGCCAAACTGATAGCGGAGTCGGAGTTCCCCTCCATCCCTATTTTCGCCGTTGGCAGTGAAGACTGGTTACTGGAGACCCCATGCAATCCGGCCCAGCTGGAAAAGGAAGCACCCGGCTTCATTGAAGCCCTGTACGCCAAGGAAGACTACAATATGGTTGCGGTCCTGGTGGACTCCGAAACCAAAATCATCCAGAAAATCACCCACGTTCCACTGGAAGAAATGTTCATCGAAAGGATGGTCATGTCGTGGAACCCTTATAAAACTGCCGGGGACGAATACACCAAAACCTACACCAGCGAAAGTTTTATCACTAAGATCAACGAAATTTTCAAAATGAAAAGCTCAAAAGAACTCTGGCGTACCTCCTGGTAGCGGCGAGCCGCCGCTGGCAATGGGTCAGTTCCCGTCAAGCAAAAGCAATGTCGTTGCGCCCTTGACGGGGAAGCAGATAGCACAGCCTTTTTCAGCCGAGATAACTCTTTGCTGACCAGAAAGAGTAAGCATACTGATCCTACGCCTAGTAGCTAGCGGTTCTCGTATTCGGTTTCATCGAGGTCTTCTTCCTCAATTTCTTCGATGTCTTCAACATCTTCGAATTCTTCTTCTTCCTCTTCCTCTTCTTCTATTTCTTCTTCACGCTCGAATTCTGGATATTCTAGCTGTTGCAGGTGCTCGGGTTCGGCCAGCAGATCAATCCCTTCCTCGGTGGTATCGTTTTCTTCGATATAGAGGCGAAGCAGATTTTTCATACACTCCTCTTCACAGAGGGCTTTGATACCTTCATCAGTAATGCCATTGTTTTCGACCATCAGCACCTGAATATTCTGCAGGGTTTCTGATTTAATAATGTGAATGAAACCTTCATCACCGATTTTGTTACGGTCGAGAGACAGCAGGGTAAGGTTTTGCAGGAACTCACTATTCGCAAGAAGTGCCATGCCTTGTTCTGTGATTTTATTAAGTTCCAGATAAAGATGGGTCAAGTCTTTAAGTTCTTCGCATTCGGCAATACATTTGCATTCCACATCTCCGAAACCCAGATTGCTGAGGTCCAGTTTGGTCCCATCTTCACTGAGTCGGGCGCGGATCAGGTTGAAGACTTTAAATTCCGCCAAAGCGTTCATGCCCTTTTCCGTTAATGCATTACCAGTAAGATCTATGGTTTGCAATTTTGGCAGGCATTTACTTTTAG
>JAPKCW010000179.1:0-4068 GCA_028822815.1 Nitrospinaceae bacterium
TCAAGACGCCCACGACTCCAATTACGAACAGGGTCGCGCTCAACATCAGGTAGTGTGATAAGGGAACAGTATTTTCGAGCATAATCAGTCCAATTTGCTTTTAGCCAGGACCACCGCCCCGACCATTGCCAAAAGTAAAAGAATCGATGCCACTTCAAAAGGCAGGACAAAATCCGTAAACAGGGTTTCACCAATAACTGCCACCGTCCCGAAACTATCGGGAAGGGAAGCGGGCGTATCCATATCTACCGAAAACAAGACCATCGTGATTTTGTACAAAATTCCGACGGCCAGGAACCCGGTCAATACAGAGAGCGGTAAATTTTTGTCCCTGGAGGCCCAGCCCTCGTTTTCGCCCTGCTTCAAGTTCAACAGCATAATCACGAACATGAACAGAACCATAATGGCTCCGGCATAAATGATGATCTGCACAATGGCGATGAAATGGGCCTGTTGCAAGACGAAAATACCTGCCAGACCAAGCATCATACCAATCAATGAAATGGCCGAGCCCACCGGGCTGTTGTTAAAGATAACGCCCAGGGCCATTACCACGCAAAACCCGGCTAGCGGGTAAAAGATCAGTAGTTCCATTTCGCGTACATGTTACGGGTGAATTCAATGCGTTTTTGCAAATCTGCAACCGGGACTAAAAGTTGTTCCTTGGTATAAAGCATTTTCTTTCGATCCAGCATGGATATTTCGCAATCGTCACTCATGAAGATAGCTTCTTCGGGGCAGGCCTCTTCACAGTTTCCGCAAAAAATACAAATGGCGTAATCAATATTGAACACCTCAGGCCATCGTTCATATTGGTTTTGTTTCCCACTATCCTCAGCGGGTTCAATGTGGATGCAATAAGCCGGGCAGGCAATTTCACAAAGGCCGCAGGCAACGCATGCCGGCATCCCATCCTCGTTTTGGGCCAGCACCGGCCGACCCCGGTAAGCTATGGGATACTGAACCTGTTCTTCCGGATAATATACGGTGAAGATCCTTCTCTCTTTTTCAGTGCCCAGGAAAAAAGGAAGGAATCCAAACAAGTTATAAAAGAACCGTCGGGAGGTGAGCCACATCCCTTTTAAAATTTCGGGGATGTAAGACCTCTCCCACCAGGTCATACTTATATTTCTGTTCACATAATAAGCCATAAGCGCACTCCTTTAATTCAGCGCCAGGATTACGAGCCCGGTAACGAGAATATTTGCCAGGGATAGGGGTAGAAGAATCTTCCAACCCAGGTTCATGATCTGGTCGTAGCGAAAACGGGGGAGTGTCCACCGAACTATCATTTGAAACCAGATAAAGAAAACCACCTTGCCAAAAAACACACCTATTTGAATCAACATCACAATGATGTTGGAACCCGTGGCACCGAGAAAATCAAACCAGGAAAGCAACGTGGCCGTCGGTAAAAACGGGATATGCCACGCGCCAAAAAATAAAATAGTCATGAGCGCACCGATCGTGACCATTTCTATAAACTCCGCCATGAAAAACATGCCGAATTTGAGACCACTGTATTCGGTGAAATAGCCCGCGACCAGTTCCGACTCCGCCTCTGGGGCATCGAACGGGATGCGTTTGTTCTCAGCAATGGAAGCAGTAAAAAACATGATGAACCCGAGCGGCTGAAGAAAAAATCCCCATCGCAGGAAATCTTCCTGTGCGGCACCGATTTCGGTGAGCCTCATGGTTCCATAAACCATCAATACGCCGATAATGGTGAGTCCCATAGTGACTTCATAAGAAATCATCTGCGATGCGGTCCGCATTGCACCCAGGAGCGACCAGTTGTTGTTGGAACTCCAGCCGGCGATGACATAGCCGTAGGTCGCCAGAGATGCAATGGCGAATACGAAAAGAAGGCCGACATCCAAATCCGAAATTACCAGATTGACTTCTTTATCGAAGAGCGTGTACTGCCCGCCAAACGGCACGACCGCAAAAGTCAGAAGGGCGGGAACCAGAGCTATGATCGGGGCTATAGTATGAAGAACCTTGTTGGCCCCATCCGGTATAAAATCTTCTTTAGTAAACATTTTCAACGCATCGGCAATGATATGGAACAGGCCCAATGCGGTAAACCCCATGATGTCGGCACGGTTGGCCCCGATGCGATCCTGCATGAGCGCACTCTGCTTTCGCTCTACCCAGGTCAGGACGGGGGCAAAAAAACCAACGGTGATTGCAAGGATGAAAAAGATTTTAACCAGCGTAATGATTAAATCAACCCACATGGTCTTTCCTTAATTCAGCGGCCCGATCAGGGGTTGCCGTTTGTTGATAGGATAATCCTTACGCAAAGGATGTCCCTTGAACTCTTCGTAAAGCAGAATTCGTCTTAAGTTGGGATGGTCGCGAAACTTGATGCCATACATGTCCCAGATTTCGCGCTCATACCAGTTTGCCGTTTTCCATAAAGCTGTTATCGAGTCGGCAATGCAGTCTTCCAGCGATACAGGAATTTTTATCCGTAGACGGTGATTATGCTTGAGGGAATAGAAATGGTAAACCACCTCAAACCGCTCATCCTTTTTTGAGAGATAATCGACTGCTGTAATGTCCATTAAAAAATTGAACGCCAGTTCTGCATCATCACGCAGGAACTTGAAGAATTCGTTGCCACAGGTTTTTTTCACGGTGACAGTTTGATCATCGCGAAAGTCGTGGCTGTCAATCACCAGGGAACTGAAATGTTCCTTGATGCGTTCAATGATTTTTTTTTCAGACATCGTTATAATCCTACACCTTTATCTGGGGCAAACATTCTCTTGGCCTGTCAGAGGGCTATTCCCAATCCAGTCCGCCGCGTTTCCAGACATACAAAAGGCCAACGCCGAGGATGAGAATGAACAAAAGCATTTCAATAAAGCCGTACATTCCCAATCGCCTGAACAGAATAGCCCAGGGGAAAAAGAAAATAGCTTCAATATCGAACAGGACAAATAAAACCGCCACAAGGTAAAACTTGACGGAGAAACGTTGGTGCGGGGAAACCAACTGGCTTTCGCCACATTCGAAGGGCTCCATTTTGTCGGCGAAGTGCCTTTTGGGTCCCAAAAAAGTAGTCATCACGACCATGCCAACGGCAATGCCGAGGCAAAGGAGCAACATGATGGTGGCGCCTATGTATTGTTCAAGCATATGCGTTCTAAAACGGTTTGGCGTTTTTAAGAAATGCGGTTAACTGAGACCGATCTGCTGACACATAAATTTTTTTCAGACGATAAGAACTCTCTCCTCCAAGTCAACCCTAAACCCCCAAAAACAAATAGCTTACTGAACTCAAAGGCAAGGAGTGAAACTGGGTTAAATAGAAGGGCGATAGTAACCAAGCGGGTAGTTTTTGTCAATGAAAAAGCGTTGATATCCTTAATATTTCCTAGGGTTGTAACCGGCCCTTTTAGAGGGGATTCAGGTCAGTTTTCTGTAGGGATCAAAACATAAATCCAGGGGGTGGGGGTTGAGGAGAAAAGGAAAATTTGGAATAAGGGGAGGGCAGGACAAAAAAAACGCCCCCAGCTTTTGCTGGAGGCGTTTCAATAAAAACCCGGCCTCGTCCTACTCTCCCACACGGCTGCCCATGCAGTACCATCGGCGCTGAAAGGCTTAACTTCCGTGTTCGGAATGGGAACGGGTGTGGCCCCTTCGCTAATAAGACCGGAAAATCTAAAACCGGAATTAACAATTGAATATAGTTTGAAATGGCTGAGGGGAAAAATAAGGTCAAGCCTCACGACTTATTAGTACCGGTTAGCTGAACACATTGCTGTGCTTACACATCCGGCCTATCAACCTTGTAGTCTTCAAGGAGTCTACCGTCTCCCCGAGGGGAGAAGAGATATCTTGTTTCAGGGTTGGCTTCCCGCTTAGATGCTTTCAGCGGTTATCCTTTCCAAACATAGCTACCTGGCAATGCAATTGGCATCACAACCAGAACACTAGAGGTTTGTCCACTCCGGTCCTCTCGTACTAGGAGCAGCTCCCTTCAAATATCTAACACCCACGACGGATAGGGACCGAACTGTCTCACGACGTTCTAAACCCAGCTCGCGTACCGCTTTA
>JAPKCW010000017.1:0-17911 GCA_028822815.1 Nitrospinaceae bacterium
ACGGTTACTTTTATACCCGCATCCTTTGTGTCGCGCAATTTATCGGCAAGCTTCTGACCGCAGGGAAGGTGCCCCCCCTTCTCCATCCAATATACCCCGCAAAACATATAGAGCTTATCGAGTTCTGCTACAATATTAGGTGCTATTTTTCCGCTGGGAATCTTGCCATCATCTCTGATCAAAGTCGCCCAGATGGTGACCACCACCACCACCACTGCCACAAAGGTGACTACCGGCGACCTTTTCTTTTTAGGAGGCGTCCGTGGAGCGGGGGTTTCTGCGTTTCTTCTTTTACGCCTTGCCGGCCTTTCTGTTTCACGACTTTTACGAGCCATTGCGACAGGTTCTCAAATAGAAATCAGGATATACCGGGGCGGGACCTTCGGCACTTGCCGAAAGCAGGTTCTCCCCAGTGGTTGTCACTCATATACTAATCTATTCTTCGATATTATGAAATATCGGAAGATATTTTTTTTCTGTTTTAGACGCTCATCCGTAAATTCGCACATATCGCATCACGGCACGGCTTAAAGCTGTCCCAACCGAGTCCCAAAATGAAAATAATTTTGGCAGCACGGTAAAAAATCCGGGAATTTTGTCATCCCGAACCTACCACTAAAATAGAGCAAAGCCCGAAACATATTGCATTATCGGCTATTACCGAAAATGCCTCCAAGGCTGTATAAATAAAAAAGACTTACAGAATATAGCCATAAGTCCTTTTGAAATATGGAGCCAGCGGGCGGAATTGAACCGCCGACCTACTGATTACGAATCAGTTGCTCTACCCCTGAGCTACGCTGGCCTGGGTCTCTTTAAGGCTTGAAAGGATGTACTTTACACGCTCTGCCCGGTAAAAATCAACCGCTTAGTTCCCCACCACCAGGCGTGGCCGGCGAGCCGCCGGTGGCAATGTGCACGTGATATTCGTCCTCAGTTTTTAACCTTGCAGGCCATGCCAATGTCTTACTGAGCCGATCCAAGAGTTATCGCGGCGGGGTCGCCGGCAGAACTTGGGCTTGAAAATGCACCGCTAAAAGCTTTAAACTCAATGTCTACAGATAAGTGCATGTTTTGATGAAAGGGAATGAATGGCCGAAGACATTGACGCGAAAGAGTTTGCCTGGATTTCTGAAGTGTTTAAAAAGAAAGAGGTTTTTACCGGACTCAGCTACACAGAGCGGGAAGCTCTGATCGAAGAGATGTATAAGATCAGCTATAAACCTGAGGACATCATCTTTAAAGAGGGGGGCGACCCCACCGCCTGTTATTTAATTTATAAGGGCAAAGTGAAGGTAAGCAAAAACAAGATGCTCGTTCTTAAGAAACATGTTTCCACTTTAGGACCCCGCTCCTTTTTTGGGGAGATGGCTTTTTCACCTATGCGCCACGCCTGGCGACCGTTATTGTGCGAGAAAACACGGTCTGTTTTATTCTGCTTAAATCCACCTTCCAGCGATTGCTGGAAAAAAATCCCTCCTTTAAACGCTGGCTGGAATCACTCTCGGCCAAACGCCTGGCAAAACTAGAAAGCATCTAAGCGGAGAACCTCCGCTGGAAACTGGCAAAAGCTCGTTGAGCCCCCAAAGCTACCTGCTAGTCAGCAAAAGTTTTACCAGTCGGCTCCACGCCTAGTGGTTGCTACCGGCCGCTTGGCCGGGGCTAGTGGAGCATTTCGCTGGCGGTCCAGGCCATACTGCGATTCGCCCCACCGGCAAACCCAATTTTGCTGACAACAATAATTCCAAATGCCGTGGTTTCTTTGAACCACGCTATGACGGTGGGAACGATGGCTTTCGGGTCCATCCCCTGTTCGATCAACTGGTAAGCACGCAGAGCGGTCACCTGCATGGCGATGGCTTCGCCGTCACCGGTGGCGGCAACGGCCCCATCTGGCCCGGCATAGAGTCCACACCCGATGAGCGGAACATCGCCCACGCGACCGGGGATAGCATTATCGATACCACCGGTGCTGAGCGCGCAAGCGAACTGGTCCCCCGCCCGGACAACGCACCCGACGGTATCAGTGGTAGAAAAATCGGTTCCCGTGCTGATGATTTGGTCCGGCGACAGGGTTTGGCATCCCTGATCGGTGGCAAACTGGTTGGCCCCGCGCCCAGCCAGTATTTTGTATTCGGACTGGCTGACAATGCGCGCCACATGGATCGGGTTTTTGAAACCTTCCAATGCGGCCACGGCACCGAACGTGCCCGAACTGTCCATACACGAAGCGTCCATCTGCGCGGTGTCGTCGTTGCGTTTGTGCGACCCGATGCCGGCGTTGAAGCGTCCATCATCCTCCAAAGTGGCAACGGCCTGGCAGGCCGAGTCGATGGCAGGTTCGCCGGATTGCAAAGACATCATGCACATTTGCCCGGCGATGGCGGTTCCATCTGCAAAGGCAGAGTTGGAACCCGCCCCGCCATGAGTTAAAACTACAAGTCGCTTTTTTTCTTCCATGGAGCAATAAACCTTCTCTGGTTAGCAACGGTGCTTTCGACTTAATGGGCCCTTGCCAATTGCCCCTGCGGCCAGTAGTTGTGTGTATATTATAAATGAGGTAAGCTTAAGGCCAACCAAAAAATAACAGGAAGCCAATGGTCAAGTTTTGCTTACAATGCAAGAGCGCGTTCTGGGGCGGACAGTTTTGCCCGATATGCCCGGGCGAGATCGAACTGCTCGATGCCGCCTTGCCCGAGAATAAAAAATATCTGACAGAACTCAATATCGATGTGCGGCCCAAATATTATGCCCGCAGTTCCATGCTTCTTTCCTGTTTCGGGTTTGTGATGGCCCTGCCGCTTGGTGCCTTTGTCTTTTTACGCGGGTTAGCCTCTTCCGGCAATGTTGAGCTATGGGCCGGTATTGGTATTGGCACCATTGTTTTTATTTCCTGGGGATGCTGGTATCTCTCTCACCGGCTCTTCGACAAACAAATGGAAGGTGTCGAAGTGGAAGACAAAGAACCCCAGCTCGATTAATTTCCCTCCTCACCACTAAACTTTTTCTCCGTACTGGATAACGCGAGCAACAAAATCTTGCCGGACTATTTCGTCTTGCAATGCTTCTTCATCGATAACGGGGAGAGAGGGGAAGTATTGCATTAAAGCGTGCGCGAACAGTCCCACAGTTGAACTTTTTTCCTGTTCGTGGTGCAGGGGAACATTGCCAGGACCGCAGGAAGGGGAACGGCTTTTAAAAATAAATCCGCTCAGATTCTGTTGCCTTAATGCTTCCAGTTTAATGGAGTTGAAGTCGACCATAGCTTGCGTCCAATCTTTTCCCGATTCGCTACCCACCATGCGCTCAGAGGATGCATCGTTTGCCACGAGCCGAACCGGTTCTCGTGGTACGCCCATTCCCAACTCCACTTCCGGGCAGACCGGCACCGCTTCGAACTGTTGGCCTAACAGGTCGATCACGGTCGAGTCGCGTTTGTGCTCGCCATTATAACGGACGCTTTCGCCGAGCAGGCAACTGCTGACCCCGAGTTTTAGTTTTTTCATATTCCCTGCCCTAATTTACCTGCCCTCGGGCACCGATGTCTTTGCGGTAATGAATTCCATCCCATTTGATTTTGCTTACCGCCTCATAGGCTTTTGCAATCGCAGAGGAGGTGTCGCTTCCGGTTGCGGTTACCCCCAATACCCGCCCCCCGTTGGTAAGAACTTTGCCATCTTCCAATTTGGTTCCGGCATGAAAAACCACGACATCGGGTAGGGCTCCTGCCCCATCCAACTCAAAAATCTCTTTTCCTTTTTCATAAGATCCCGGATACCCTTTTGCCGCCATCACCACACAGACCGCGGTTTCCGGTTTCCATTTTAAATCACATTGTTCGAGGGTTCCATCGATGCAGGCTTCAAAGAGAGGGACGATATCACTTTCCATGCGGACAAGAAGCGGTTGCGTTTCCGGATCTCCGAAACGAGCGTTGAACTCAAGAATTTTGGGTCCATGTTTGGTGAGCATCAGTCCGGCATAAAGAATTCCCTGATAGGACCTGCCTTCCGCCTTCATGGCGCGAATCAGGGGAAACATGATTTTGTCGCGCACCTTCTGACGCATAACATCGGTAAACACTGGAGCCGGGGAATAGGCCCCCATGCCACCGGTATTAGGTCCTCGGTCCCCATCCAGCGCGGCTTTGTGATCCTGTGCCGAATCCATAAGAAGCACGGTATTGCCATCGCTAAACGCCAGCACCGAAACTTCCGGGCCCTCAAGAAACTCCTCGATGACCACCTCGTCTCCCGCCGACCCGAACGACTTGTCCTTCATGATCGTATCTACGGCTTTTAAACCTTCCTCCGCGTTGCGGCACAGGATAACCCCTTTGCCTGCCGCCAACCCACTGGCTTTGACAACAATGGGTCCGGTTTCTTTATCGAAATATCTTCTGGCCTTCTCATGCGAAGTAAATATTTCGTATTCCGCTGTGGGCAGGCTGTATTTTTCCATGATATTTTTGGAGAACGCTTTGCTCCCTTCCAGCTCTGCGGCGCGGGCACTCGGACCAAAAATCCGCAGTCCTTTTTCCTGAAACCGGTCGACAATTCCCATCACCAAGGGTTGTTCCGGTCCCACCACGGTAAGTCCGATTTCATTTTCCTGAGCGAACTCTAAAAGTTGATCGATTTGGTCTGCGGCAATCGGAACATTGTTGGCAATTGTCGCAGTACCGGCATTACCCGGCGCACAGAACACCTCGGTCACTTTCGGGCTCTGGCTGATTTTCCAGACCAGAGCGTGCTCTCTTCCTCCTCCCCCTATTACCAGCACCCGCATTGTCTCTCCTTAATTACTTAGTATGATTCAAGTAGGAATTTATATAAAATACACCCGTGTTGCAACCCTTTCCAACCGTTAGGCGAAAGTAAGGCCCCCTTTTATATGGTCAGACTGGACTCCATCAGCAAATCTTTTGGCGGAAAACCCGTTGTTGAAAACGTCTCGCTGGAGATCGAGGCGGGAGAGCGGTTCACCCTGCTGGGAAGAAGCGGTTGCGGCAAAACCACCTTGTTGCGGATGATCGCCGGGTTCGAGACTCCCGATAGCGGAACTATTGCCATTGCGGGGCAGGATGTTGGCTCTCTTCCGGTTGAACAACGACCGGTGGGGCTGATCTTTCAAAATTACGCATTGTTTCCCCATATGACCGTTTACGATAATATCGCGGTCGGACCCCGCATTCGTAAACATCCTGAAATCGACATCGCCAAAAACATTGATGAGCTGTTGGAGATCACCCATCTTCAGGATCTGCGCAATGCCCACCCTGGACAAATCAGCGGTGGAGAAGCACAAAGAGTGGCCCTGGCCCGAGCTGTCATCAACCGCCCAAAAATTCTTTTGTTGGACGAACCCCTCTCCGCGCTCGACCCCAGTCTGCGCCAACACCTGCGGGAAGAACTCGTCGAAATGCAAAGAGCGCTTGGCATCACCTTCCTGTTTGTCACCCACGATCAGGAAGAAGCCATGGGCCTGGCCACCCGCATGGGGATCATGGATAACGGTTGCCTACAACAGGTGGGCACGCCCTCTGAATTATATGAAAGGCCGCAGACCGCTTTCATCGCCGAATTTCTCGGTGAGGTGAATAAGCTTACCGGCACCGTGGAACAGAGAACGGGCAACCAGATCACCGTTTCGTTGGGGCCCACTGGAAACATTCAATGTGTTTCTGAAATTCCCAGACGGGAGAACCAGAACGTGACTTGTTACGTCCGACCAGAAAAATTATTTTTTGAACAGCACCGGCCCCAAACCGAGCCTGTAAATAGTTTACAAGGTACACTTCGTGACATACATTTTTTTGGCAGTCATACCCGGTATCGGGTGCAACTTCCCGATGGGCAAACCCTGACCCTTTCATCGCAACAGCGCAAAATCCGTAGTCCGCAATTTTCTGTCGGCGACACAGTTAGGGTTTTATTCGCGGTGGCCGATGTCTTTCTTCCTACAAAAAATGATTAATAAAATTTATAAAATACTTCTGCTGACACTTGCCGTTCTGTCAATGAGCGGTTGCGACAACTCTCCTTCCGGAAAAACTTATCTGGTAGCAACCGATGCCACCCTGGTGCCCATGTCTTTTATGAGTGTCGGCAACGATATAATCGGGTTCGAGCCCGATCTCATGCGGGCTCTTGCGAAAGAGGCCGGAATCAACATTCGCATTATCAATGTCGAATGGGCCGGTTTATTTGGCGGGCTCATCACTAAAAAATTCGATATGGTGATCAGTTCTGTCACCGTTCTGGAGGAACGCAAGGCACGCATGGCATTCAGCGAACCTTATCTTAAAAGCGGTTTGGCTCTGGTAATCCGCAAAAATCAGGAGGGCATTAACTCTTTTGCAGATGCCAAAAAAAATAATTTTTTAATTGGCGCGCAGATCGGAACCACGGCTTATTTCTTTCTGGAAAAAGATCCTGGCATTCACAAAAAGGGGTATCAAATGTATGGGCACGCCGTAGCCGACCTCATTAACGGAAAAATTGACGCGGTACTGGGCGAAAGCACCGGAACCCTGTTCTATAAAAATAAACATAAACCTTTATTTGAAAAAATTAAAATGGTTGGCGAAATCATGACCAACGAACATTACGCCATCGTTCTTCACAAAGAGGACACAGAACTCTTAACCCAGGTTAATTCCGCCTTACAAAAAATCCTGAAAGACGGAACCCTCGCCCGTCTCCACAAAAAATGGGACCTGGGCCAGGCCGCTCAGGTTCCATAAAACTAAACCATGTCATCTTCATCCCAAAAGAAATCCCAAACTTGGGCGTGGAACCTTGCGATATTGATGAGTTTTCTTTTTCTGGTTTATTTGCCCGCGAAGGAAGTTTTTTTCGCCAAAGAACAATCCGGCGGTTATGTGGAGTTACTTTCGCTTTTACCTTCTGGAATATTTTATACGCTTTTGGTCACCCTGCTGGGGAGTGCATCCGCCATTGTCGTTGGATTGCTAGTGGGTCTTGGAAAGCTCTCTGATAATCCTTTCATACGGATTCCGGTATCTTTTTATATCGAGGTTTTACGCGGCATTCCGTTACTGGTACTTTTATTTTATATTTATTATGCCTTGGGAGAGTTCATCCATATGCCCGCACTGGCGGCGGCGGTAGCGGGATTCGGCTTCAGCTACGGGGCTTATATGGCCGATGTATTTCGGGCGGGTATTGAAGCGGTTCCCAAAGAGCAAGGCGAGGCCGCCCGCAGTCTCGGCATGAATGAAAAGCAAGCCATGTTTCAGATCATCCTGCCGCAGGCCCTGCGCACCATAATTCCCGCTATCGGCAATCAAACGCTGGGAATGTTGAAAGACACCAGCCTGGTTTCCGTGCTTGCCATTTCCGACATCCTGCGTGTGGGTAATGAATATGCCACCAAACATTTTAATTATTTTGAAACCTATACCTATGTGGCTTTGACCTACCTGTTTCTCACCCTTTTGTTATCCCGGCTGGTGCAAAACCTGGAAAACCATTATCGTATCGAGAATATTTAAACTTCAATCGGCACTATTGGCTTTCGATCTCCGTTGAAATAACGCATTACGTCAATTGAGTCCAGTACAATTGAAAGAGTGTTAAACACCATTATCAGGACCAGCCAAACTCCAAAAGGAGTGTCCAGAACCATTTCGGAAGTGTGGGTTCCCAGCCAGATTACAACGGGCATCCAGAAAATATGTCCCAGCCCCATGAGCCGGACAAATCCATACCGGCAAAAAATAATCATCATGAGCATTGCTCCGGCCAGCGTTGAACCCAGAACCACCTTTGCTTCCAGAGTATGAATGAAAAACAAGGGCCCAACCATATTCAGCGCCATCAGCATGGCCACCCATAAGGGCCATGGAAATTTCATGGAAAAAATGGATTTCATGAAGCTATAAACCATCTGCTATCTCCCAAATAAAAATAACTGCTCCAAAATGAGTCGCAGAAAAAGGCCCAGCCTTACAAACCCCGGAGAACCTCTGGGGGTAAATTAGCAATAACTCTTCAAGCCAAGAAAAACGGTTGCTCGCCAGATAGAGCTATTGCACACTGGCCCCACGCCTAGTGGCCCGGTAATCCGTGACATCGAGGTGGAGAGAATATATATTAATAGTTAAGAGGAGTTTTGTATCCAACTTGGAGGAAGGGAAAATGAACGCTACATTAGAAAACGATAAAATAACCGCCACGGAAGACTATTTTCTGCTGGCAACCCGGAACTGGGACGACAAACTGGGAGATTATTTGCCTGTTGACGACCCATCCACAGCAACCCGAACATTCGACGACTATGCAGATGCCGAAACCGGCTATTTTTCAATGGACTATAAGGGTTGCCCTCAGGCCGGAGGAAAGGATGTCAAAATTGAATTAATTCATATGCGTTTTAGAGTTCCGCATATAGTCCGCAACCAGATCCTGTTTCCCTAAGTCGGTTGTTTGTTTTCCAGTTTCTGGATCAGGGATTGGATAGGTCCTGCCCTGGGTTGATCTGGTGCCAGGCGAAGGGATTCTTTCAGGTGCTCCAGGGTTTTCTCCTTATTCCTCTGGAATTGGTGATAGACCATGCCCAGGCTTAAATGGGCGGCTGGCATGGACGGGTTGATACTTAGAGCCTTTTCAAAGTTTTCAATAGCGGCAGGAATGTTTTTAGTCTGCATTTGAATATTGGCTATGTTCAAATACGGAAAAGCAAATTTTGGGTCCAGTTGGGCCGACTTTCTATATTCCGCCAGGGCCAGGTCCAAATCGCCTTTCATCATCAAGCCATTGCCCAAGCCAAAATGAGCTTTCGAATGGTTGGGTTGCATGACTAAAAATTTTTTAAAATTCTTAATTGCCTCATCAAACAGGCTGAGTTCCATTGCCAGATAAGCCAGGTTATAAAAAGCCTGCTCAAAATAGGGATTGGATTTGATGGCTTTGCGATAAGACTCTGCCGCCTCTTGGCGCTTCCCGGTAAGATGAAATGCCCGGGCAAGGTTGTAATGCGCCGGACTGTAATCGGGCTTTTGTTCCAGCGCCTTTTGGAAATAAACAATCGCCTGCGGAAGTTTTCTTTGTTTGCCATAGATATTTCCCAGATTATTCAGACCAAAAAAATAATCAGGTTGTATTTTTAACGCGCCTTCAAACTCGACGATGGCTTCGTCATATTTTCCGAGTTTGTCATACGCCTCCCCTACATTGTTATAGGGTCGGACAAGGTTAGGCGATTTCTTTTTCGCATCGGTCCACAAAGTTACCTCATCTTTCCAGTCCCCGTTTCGAACTATCACCCCCATGGAAAAGCAAAGCAGAATTAACACAGCGCAAAAGTTAACCAGCTTTGTCGCGGGAAAAGAAAGTCCAGGAAAAACCCCCAAAGTCCGCACACAGCCAAAACCTCCGGCAAACATAAAAACAAAACCGACCATAGGCAAATAAGTTCTATGCTCTACCGCCACATCCAACAAAGGAATAAAGCTGGAAGTTGGTAACAAAGTGAGCAACATCCAAGCCATTCCGAATCCCACACATCGTCTCCCAACTTCGGGTGAACCTGTTTCGGAAACACGGGTGGATATTCGAATCCAGAAAATTATAAAAAATCCCAACACACCCATTCCCAGCCAGCTTTCAGATTGTAACCAGTCGCTCAATATGGGGAAATCAATATCAATATTCATATTAAATGGAAACAACATCTTCCTGAAATACTCAAGAGGAACCACAGAGGTTTGCGTCAAAAACCAGGTTCCCGGCCGCAAGTGGGCCGAAGAAGCGGATAAAAGCCCACCCGCCACAAGCTGTTTGTATCCCACAAACGCAAGCAGGGGAATCGCCAGAAGAAGAATCCATTTTGCATTCGTTACAATCCAGGCTTTGGGTGTCTTGCGGGAAATAAAATAAAAATGAAAAAGAAAAAACATTGCAGGAAGCGTCACAATGGTTTCCTTTGAAAACCCTCCCAGCAGGAAACAAAGTCCGGAACCTATAAAATAGCCCCACCCCTTTCCCCCTGTTTCCTTCCAGGTTTTGAAGCCTTTGAAAAATAAAATCATTGCTCCCAAATAAAACACAGTGACCAGCAACGAAGAGCGGCTTGAAATATAGGTGACGGACTGAGTATTGAGCGGATGCAACGCAAAAACCATTGCTGCAAAAAAAGGTAGAAAGGTAAAACTTTTTTGATGGGAAAACTCCTTAAGACAATCCAAGGCTCTATGTGTAAGCTGATAAACCAGCAATGTGGCGAGGACATGAAACATAATGTTGAACAGGTGGTAGCTCCACACCCCAAATTCACTGATGGCATAATTAATATTAAAACTGAGGATGACTAGCGGGCGCTGGAAGAAACTGAATAGAAATTGAGGAATTTTGTCTAATCCTCGAATCCACGGTTTTTCGAGAATAGAAGGAAAATCATCAAAATGAAAAACGTTTAGGAAGGTATTTCCATATACCAGCCCAATCACGGTTACCAAAATCAGTTTCGGATGGAAAGACTTGAGGTTCATGGAATTAATATTTGCCTGAATACATATAAAAATATTTTATCGGCCCCTTAGTACCCCTTCGGGGCATGAAGGCAAGTGAAGAGAGATACCACGCAGGGGAGGCAAGTAGCAGCGGCTCGTCAAGCCGAGATGACTCTTTGCTAGCAGCAAAAGTCATTGCCGGTTGGCCCCACGCCGAGTGGTTGCTTTTCTAAATTCCTCTTCGGTTTTTTTTACCACCGTCTCCCAGGAATAACGAGTTTCAGCCAAATCCCTGCATCTGGATCTCATTTCCCAAAAAATTTCCGGAGTTTTTAAAAAAGTTTCTATTCCCTCAGCCAGCGCTTCCGGGGATGTGTTCTTAAAGAGAAGCCTCTCATCTATTTGTTGCAAAATTTCCTCGGTCGCTCCTACAGGAGTTCCCATCACTGGTAGTCCACTGGCTAATGCTTCAGCAGTAACCAGGCCAAAGCCTTCTATAGCGGTCGTGGGAAGGACAAACAAGTCAGCGCAACGAAAATAAAGTGGTAGCGTTTCACGCGGCACCAGCCCGACAAGTTGAACACAATGGGAAACCTTCTCCTCCAAAATTAATCGCTCCAGTCGGTCTTTCAAACTACCCTTGCCTGTGATCACCATTTGAAATTTAAGGTCAGGAGTTTGGCGATGAAGAATGCCCGCCGCGCGGATCAGGTTCTCCAATCCCATTCGTTGCTCTAATCGGCGAACCGTTAGCAGTAGAGGAGTTTCTGCCGGTAGTTTCAATGTTTCCCGAATCGAGTCCATCACCGCCTTGGAGTCTGGAGGATGAAATTCCTCGATGTCTACACCACCTGGAATCACACACAGTTCCGGTTGGGTGAAAGTATAGTATTTTAGAAAACGGTTTTTCGAATATTCACTCAAAAAGAAAATGGTTCGGGACATGGCATATCCTACCCCTTCCATTAACCGAATGAATTGAAGTTTGATTTTTAATTTCCACGGTATTTCTGAATTCTCGGTACCAACCTGATTGATTTTTTCCTCATCGTACCAGGAGCTATGAAAATGGCAGACCTTAGGAACCTTCCATAATTGTGAATGCAGAATAGCCACAAAACCGACCAGGGGATTGTGAATATGCACCAGATCGATTTCCCCAGACTTCAGAATATGGCGGACCTGCTTTCGCACAGCTCCCCATAGAGAAATAAAACCCTTGCTGGCCTTAAAGGAAATACGATGAAAATGAACGCCATCGATTTCTTCATAGTCTGGTAGCGATTCCGCAGGTTTGCAGGTTATCAAATGCACCGTCTGCCCTCTGGCCACCAAGCGTTTATTGACTTCATAGGTCAAACCCCAAGCACCGCCCACGTCATCGGGATAACAATGGTATTGGAGGGAAAGAATTGACAGGTTTTTTTCAGGACGGCTCATAAGTTGCAAAAATGATAAAACCAATGTGAAATATTTGCAAGGAAACTACAGTTGCGGAGAGCCTCCGCTCTCAAATTGCAATGTCTTTACCCTGCCCATAGTCGGCTTCTCGGCTCAACGATATTACCATTTGCCTCCCACGGCTAGTGGGCTTTTGGGAAACACCACACCGACCGTTCCCATTGAATTCCAAGCATTTATACTATATATTAATAGTAGTAAATCCTTCCCTGAATTCAGGGGGCGATCTGGTTTCGACGGGAGAGCTGAGACAAGGGTTGCATGCACGGGATGCCGTTGGCCCGTTAAAAAACGGCTTTTACATAATCGCCAACGATTATGATGTAGCTGTAGCCGCTTAATTTAAACGGTTACCGTCCGCCGCATCCATGTTCGCGGGAAGCGGGTCGGACGTCATTCAGCGAGCTGGTTTGGCACGCATGTTCCAGGCGGGCTGGACGAGATTCTTAGGAACTGGCTTAGGTTTAATCCTGCCTCTGGGAGTTGGCTTGAGCGAGATTTAAAATAGAGGATAAGCATGTAGACGCCTTTGATTGAAACCTTTCGGACGGGGGTTCGATTCCCCCCGCCTCCACCAAATTCCCTTAGCAGGGATGCTGTGATATCCCCATCATTACCTTCATACCCCAGAAGTGGTAAAAACTGTTGCTAGTCGCCACCAGCCGCTGGCTGGCGCCGAGTGGAAAATATAATTATAAAATTTTGAGAATGAGACGAGGTAAAAAAGACAGCGGCCAAGGAGATGCCAGCCCTGGCGAGCAAACATTATTCCAGCCCAATTGATTCTTGCCTCATTCCCTCCTGCGCGTGGTATTTCTCTTAAGCTTTTACCCTTTCTACCCCTGCGGGGCACGCGTGGTATCCCCAACTATAAATTTCATACCCGGTACGGGTAAAAACTAAGGTGAAATATCACGGGGCATGAAGACTGAGGAAGAGGACATCACGCATACCCCGCAGGGGTAGAAGTGGACTCGCCGCCGGAGGGGCAAGTAGTCAAAATCACTTGAGGCTTACAATACAGCTTCGTGCGGGACACCGCTGTCATTTATGGGCTTACGGAGGAGACCTGGTAAATGAAAAGGCTTAATCCCGCCGCGAATGGCGGGACTCAATGACCATACCTCCCTATAAACTATTTTTCCTTTCCTGAATTTCTGCCCTCCTGGCTTTAGCCAGTTTCCCAAGCTCACCCAGAGCTTTACGAGCACGAGCCGCTGCGGCTTTTATACTTTTGGTTTCGAAGCTCTCATTTTCTGCCAGGTAGTTTTCATAAGCAGAAACAATTTGTTCATGCGTTGCCATATTCTACTCCCATATTAAGGTTGATATGTTTAAAACCAAATAAATAATTACCACACTACCTTCAACCGATCAAACTTTATTCAAAAAATATTCTTGATTTGCCCATCCCGATTTTATATATAGCCAACTGATTATAACTCGAAGTTTTATTGCTTCTAATTTTCCGGAACCCTGCTTTCCGCCTGAAATCCTCACAAAATTTTCATCGGGTCATTGACTAATCCTGGGTCAAATGCATTGCGAATTCATACCCAAACACCTTTCCAATTACCTAAACTGTTTTTCTTAAATTACAACTTACCTTCAAAGAAATATTGCTTACGAGGAAATGAATAGGTGGTTGTAACCACGTTAAAATCAAGCATTTTATCTATTTTTTTTGTTTTATGATATATTCAAATTATACTAACCCAAGTACAACGAAAGCAGATAATTAAGGGAATTATAGAATGTCAGAAATAGGAAGGCGTTTTTCGCTGGATAAAATAACGGTTGACCCACAACTTAAAAACCGCATTTTTTCAGCAGATGGGGATGACCATATCGGCGATTGGGATGGAGAGTGTATTGATGACCTGATAAAAGAAATCGACCGCATTGAGGAACGGAGGGACGCTAATTATTCCAGTCTGCCGCACTCTTCCAATATCCCAGATGATTTAAAACCAGAGATAGGAAAGGATTATCCCATTTGGACCTGTGACATAAAGGGACGTTGCCTGGTAGGTGACACAGGATCAGAAATTATGACCGTTGATGAAATCAGAAGTCATTATGTTAATAAATATGGAAGCATTAAGAAGTTTAAAGAAAAATTAAAAATTGATAGAGAAAAGTTTATTCAAGAAATCAAAAATAAATCCGGATAAATAATATTTATTTTCTTGATTCATTGACCTGCAGTAGAAAGGACGAACTGGACAGTAGATGGCTAATTTTCAAAAGTCTCTCGATATTGTAATTGCAGAGGATGATGAGGACGATTATTTGTTGATCGCTGAGGCCTTAAAGAAGGAAGGCGATGTCGGTTTCATCCATTGGGTAAAAGATGGTGAGGAACTTTTAAATTATCTGGATGCTTGTGACAAGCTCGATAATTCTCCGGAAAAAAACCCAGTCTAATAATCCTTGACCTCAATATGCCCAAAAAAGATGGGCGTGAAGCCCTTGATGAAATTAAAACCCACCCGAAACGTAAAAGCATCCCCATCATCATTCTGACTACTTCGCAGGCCGATGCTGATATTAATCAGGCTTATCAATTGGGGGCTAATTCGTTTATTCAAAAGCCTTTCAAGTATGCGGATTTCAAATCTACGATGGAGGCCTTGCAAAAGTACTGGCTGAGCATCGTAAAATTACCTACCTGATAACTTCCAGACCATTGCTCGAGAATCTCTCAAAATTCTTATCGTCGAGGATGATGAAGATGATGCCTTTTTTATCAAAGATATTCTTAAAGAAGGCTTGGGAGAACCCGCTCCCCTGATCGACCATTATTCATCCATCGGCAGTAGTCTCGAACAACTAAATCCCTTCCATTACGATTTAGCTATGTTTGATTACCGGTTGGGAGAAATAAACGGCATCGAACTGTTGCGAAATATTCGCAAACAGGGTTGTGATATTCCTATCATTCTTTTTACAGGACAAGGGGACCAGGAAGTTGCCGTTGAAGCCATGAAATCTGGCGCGACCGACTATATTACAAAGGCAAAATTATCCGCCGAATCGGTCACCCAGTCTATCCGCTACGCATTAGGCCTACGAAAAGAAGCGGAGTTAAGAAAACATGCGGAAGAGAAACTGAAAAAATCGCACGTGGACCTAACCCTTGCCAACCAAGAGCTTCAAGCGTCCATGGAGAAACTTAAAACGGCCCAAAACCAAATTCTCCGCTCAGAAAAACTGGCAGGAATTGGAAGAATGGTTGCCGGTGTGTGCCACGAAATTTTAAACCCCCTTAATATCATATCTGGACACAGCCAATCTTTACTGATTGAGAGAAACAAGGATGGAGAATTATGTAATGATTTGACCTCCATCATGGAGGAAATTCAACGTATTTCTAAAATCATCAGTAGTCTTTTAAAATTCTCCCGCCAGGGAAATATGGAATTTAAAAAATCGGATATTAGAAAAGAACTCGAATCCGTTCTTTCCCCCGTTGAAAAAGAAATGCAGTTGGAAGGCATTCAAACCATCAGGAAATTCGATTCAAACACTTTATCGGTTTATATTGACACCGATGGGATACGTCAGGTTTTTTTAAACATTATCAACAACGCTAAATTTGCGATGCAGGGGGCGGAGTTTGCACTGTTTCTACAGAAGTGCTAACTCCGAGAGAAAACTGGTCCTTTTATCAGGAGAAAGATTCCCCTACACCAAATCCCGAAAAAATAGTGCGCATGAAGTTTTCAGATACCGGCGTGGGAATTCGCAAAGAGGACATGGAAAAAATATTTGAACCCTTTTTCACCACGAAACCAGAGGAAAAAGGAACCGGGCTGGGATTGTCCGTTGCCTATTCAATTATAGAAAAACACGGTGGTATACTTGAAGTGGAAAGCGCGTTAGGCATTGGAACTGCTGTTATTATCGATCTGCCTATACGAAAATAGCATGATGAAAGTCTGCTCAGAACAGGCTCCGGCGATGAAGAACCCCGAAGTTTCTTATAAAACAAGGGTGTGATCCTTCGCTTTATTCAGAATGGTAAGCCCGTTGATTTTTTCAGCGCCTTGCTGGCGGGTTTAATTTTAGCGCAGAAAATCTAATAGGGTGGGCTGCAAAACCTGAGCCGTTGCGGCCAAAGTTGCCTGGAGCGCAAACTCCAAATTAGCGAGATCCGAAACACTTTTCACTATATCCGCATCCTCAATCTCCGCCAATTGCTGAGATTGATCCACAATACTTTGATCAAGAACAAAATCTGTTAAGTCTACCCGTCTTAAAGAAGCCCCGATAACAGCCCGGTTATTGTTGACGGATGCCAGGGTCGAATCCAGGTTTTCCAAAGATGCCAGGATTGCAAAAGTATCATCATTATTGAGGGCATCCCTCAGTTTGAATAAAGTGGTAAACACATTCTTGCCACCGCCCAAACCTAAATTTTCCGCCGTTTCATCCGTGCCCACATTATTTACGATGGCAACGGTTGAAGAACTGTTTGAGTTTATTAGCAAGGAATTTCCGGCGCTATTGATTGAAGCTGTGACATTGAACGATGAACTGTTAATCAGATCGATGACATCGCTAATTGTCGTGGCCGAACTTAATGTAACGGTCCCTGAAGCAGAACCATTTACAATGCTGATTTGATTCAGCGCCAACCCATCTCCACCATTCAAATCTGAAATTAAGGTGGCGGACGTAACCGTTGAATTTAAATCTGAACCGGATATATTTCCATCCCTCTGACCTAGAATTCCAAGCTCCAGGGCTGTACCTCCTCCTGAGACTTCTGCTACCGTCAAAGCCTGGGAGATGACGGAACTTCCATCCGTTAACTGGAGGCCCGATCCGTTTGAATTTATAGAAGCAGTAACATTGCCCCCTAACGCGTTTATTTTGGAAATTAAACTGCCAATGGTATCTGTTGAGGTTACGGTTACCGTTCCTGAGTTTCCCGACCGGTCTGTAATAGTGAAGGAGCCTGGCGTGATTCCCGAGCCTGCAGTTAAGGTGGAAAGTTTGGTGGAGCTTGTCAGTTGCGGATTCAAATCATTCCCTAAAACTTCTGATCCGGGAATCGTGAAATCTGCGTTGGTGTTTTCTCCGACCGCGATTTGGAATCTCTCTGTATTACCAAAGTAAACCGCTCCAGACGCACTTTGTTCAAAAGGCTGGGTTCGAAATGCAGTCCCCGAGAATACAAATTGATTTTTTATTTTTATATTAGCCGACTCAAAAACCTGGGAAAGTATCTGATCAAATTCCTTGGCGGCAAATCCCCTTGTTTCCTTAGTGGCTAATCCCCCCGACTCACTCACCGCCAACTCCTTGGCCCGAATCAGGCTAATACCTACCGACTCCAAAGCAGAATCGCCCGCCTGGATATAAAGACGATTATTAGAAATGTTTCGGATGAACTGGTTAGATTGAGAGATACTGGTGCGCAATAGAAGAGCATCTCTAATGCCCGCCGGGTCATCGGAAGGTCTATTGATCCGCCTTCCCGAAGCGATTTCCTGCTGGGCCTTAAAAAGATTTTCCGTAATCCGGAATATGTTTTGTAACGAATTAGCCTGTTGCGCCTGGTTGGTAACGCGTGTAACCATTCCGGTCTCCCTATATTAAGCGTTAACGCCTTAGACTTGAGAAATCACCGTATCCAGAAGCTCGTCCACAACTCCTATGAGGCGAGCGGCGGCATTGTAGGCTTGCTGGAACTTAATCATGTTAATCAATTCCTCATCAATCGAGACACCTGATATGCTTTCCCGTCTTATATTTAATTGAAGAAGGATCGCTTCTTGCTGCAAAAAGGTGGACTGAGAGGAAAAAGACTCAATTCCCACTGTACTGACTATCGAGCTATAAAACTCATCAAACGTAAATGTCCCCGAACCCGCCGAATCAAGAGTAATACTGTCGAATACTAATTTGGATTGCAATTTCACCAACTCCAAAGCATTGGCACCATCTGTGCTGGAATTTAATCCCGCT
>JAPKCW010000180.1:0-4029 GCA_028822815.1 Nitrospinaceae bacterium
CAACTCAACGAGATGTCAGAGAAAAAAGGACGCTTAGGGCGACTGGTAAATTCCCTCCTGGATAAACCACGCGAACTACTCATCACTATTTATATCGGCAACGAGTTCGTCAATATTGCCATATCTGTTGTGGTCACCTCCGTTGCCATCACCCTGTTTGGAAGCATCGGTGTGGGCATAGCGATTGGGTTCAGCACTATGCTCCTGCTGATTTTCGGAGATATCATCCCAAAGAGTATTTCAATTAAGTTTGCCCAGCCCTACGCCTTGTTTTCCGCATACCCTTTGAAGGGCTTTGCCAAACTTGTGCAGCCCGCCCAGAAATTATTCACGGTATGGACAGAAAAGATCATCGGGTCCTTCGGAATATTACCCCATAGTACTAAAAAATCCACCATTACCGATGAGGAATTCCGGACCATGGTCCAAGTGGGTGAAGGGGAAGGCGTTATCGATTCCGATGAACGAGAGTTGATCCAGAATGTTATTGAGTTTGGTGATACGACTGTGGAGGAAATCATGACTCCGAAAATTGATATGTTCACCGTAAATATTGAGGACAGCTTGGATGACATACTGCCCCGGATTATAGAAAATTTTTACTCCCGAGTTCCGGTATACGGGGTCGGTGAAAAAGAGATTCTTGGAATTCTATTTACCAAGGACCTAACACGGCTTAAACATTTGCCGCGGGAAAAAGTTAACTTGAAAAGTATTCTGCATCCCACCATTTCGGTTCCGCAGTCAAAAAAGATCAAGGAAATGCTTGAAGAGTTCCGGAAACTGAAACGGCATATGGCCACTGTCCTGGACGAGTATGGAAGCGTCTGCGGACTGGTTACGCTGGAAGATATTATTGAGGAACTGGTTGGTGAAATAGATAGTGAAATGCGGCAGGAAGAACTGCCATTGAAAAAACTTAATGAAAACCATTTTCGCATTTTGGGCGCATACAGCCTGGCAGAACACAACGAATATTTTCAGAGCGATTTGCCTCAGGATGATTACGACACAGTCGGTGGCTATGTTTTTGGATTATTCGGAAGAATTCCACGTTCGGGCGAATCGACCACCATTGACAGGTTTAAATTTCGTGTCGAAAAAATGAAGGGATCAAGAATATTGAGTCTCCACCTTACCCTTTTGAGTCCCACTCCATTGCCTGAAAAGGAACAAGATAAGGCGCAGGACGACTGATGGATTTCGCGACAACCCTCATACTGGTATTTCTGGGAATACTGCTGGAAGCATTTTTTTCCGGTGCTGAAATCGGGATGGTTTCTGTAAACCGGATAAAAATGAAAAAAATGGCCGAAGATGGGAATTCGGCCGCCCGGTCTATCTTGAAATTGCTCGATGATCCCGAGCGGCTCTTCACCACAACCTCATTGGGAACCAATCTGGCGATGGTATCCAGCACCGCTATATTTACCGCTTTCATGGTCACTCATTTTGGGGATTCTGGAGAGTGGATGGCCATGATAATTATTTCACCCCTGATATTTTTTGGGGGAGAAATCATTCCAAAAGTCATATTTCAGCACCGTGCGGATTCCATCATGTTGCTCATGATTTATCCGTTGATTTTTTTCTACAAGGTCCTGTCTCCGTTTATAATCTGGCTATCAAAAGCATCGGCGAAATTCACCAACCAGGTACAGCTGGCTTCAGCACAAGAACATAAGACTTTTAGCCGGGATCAGCTTCGACAAGTTTTGAGCCTGGAATCACAAACCGTGGATTTGGGAGTGACGGAAAAGAAAATCATTCATAACATTTTCAATTTCGGAGAACTTCGGGCAGAACATTGCATGGTGCCCCTCATTCAAATGACCGCCCTGAAAGATACCGCTACACTGACGGAGGCTCATGATGTCGCAAACGACTCCGGTTTTTCCAGAATGCCTATTTTTCATGAAAGAATCTATAACCTTATCGGAATTTTAAATACCTTCGACCTACTTGACCAGCCTGTTGCCAACACCCCAATTACCAGTCTCATCCGGCCAGCCTACTATATTCCCCCTAATAAAAAAATTGATGACCTCCTCAAGGAACTCCAGCAAAGAGGCTTGCATATGGCCATTGTGGTGGACGAATATGGAGGATGTATTGGATTGATAACGATTGAGGATCTGCTTGAAAAAATTGTCGGAGAGATCGAGGATGAGTACGACAAACCCGAGAGAACCTACGACCATTACGCAGATGGTGGATACCTTGTGGATGGGAGTACTGAAATAAGCGTTCTCAACGACAGCCTAAACTGGGATATCCCAAGTGGCGACTTCGATACACTGGCAGGCTTGACCATTGACAGGCTGGAAAGAATCCCAAACCCAGGTGACCAGATTATGGTCGGGCTCTATCGAATAACGGTTAAAGAAGCCAGTAAACGTAAAATACAGGCCCTTATCATCCGCAAGCTGGATCCCAAGGAAACCGATGTTAATAACGAAACTTCGGCCTCCTAAATTTTCCTGACTCTTCCCAGTTCCTGATAAGCAGACTGAATTTCAAGAAACCTCATGTGGGCCTCCTGAACCGTCTTTTCATCCTCTTGGGAAACCCGGTCAGGATGATACTGACTGGCCATTTTTCGGTAAGCTTTTTTGATTTCATCATTCGAGGCATTAGAAGAAAGCTCTAAAATATTGTAAGGGGTTTTAAAGGGATGGAGTGAATACTTCTCCCGGACTTCGTTATGTTTGTCATAAGACACCCCCAATACCAATCCGATATTTTTTATCATGGATTGGGCCTCATCACTCAGAACATTCTCAATTAAGGAAATCTGATAGCACAGGGCGAGAAGCAAAAGATTATAATTATCTCGGCAAGATTTTTTATATTCCTCTACAAACCGGTCAATATCGGGTTTTTTGGACTGAACTTCCTCCATCAACCGATCAAGATGTTTTAAATCCGGGAAACCATAGCCCAGGTTCTTCATAAAAAATTTATGTATCACCCCCACTTTTTTTGGGCTCAAGGGTCCTGACTCCATACCCACACGAGCTAGAATGACAACCAGACATGAAATAAATTCGCCCTGATGGATAATGCCGGGTAAACTGTCCTGCACTTTTTTCTGGAGTTTTTTACCAAGAAAATGTTCAATAGTACCCCCGACAACGGCACCCAAAGGGCCGCCTCGTAAAAAACCTAACCCTGCACCCCTCCACCATGACATATATAATTTCCCATTTCCATTGTGCAATCTGGCACTATATCATAAACAATGTTCCGAAATTCCCTCAGCAACAGGTCCTAAAAATAAAAAAGCCACTTTTAAAAAGCAGTCAGATGGAGGAAGTAATTAATGGTCAAACATATTGTTATGTTCAAACTTGCAGATAAGAATCCGGAAAACCTGGACCAAGCCATCGCGGCTCTTAACAGCCTGCGGGGAAACATTGAAACCCTGAAATTTATAGAAATAGGAACCGACTTTTTAAGCTCGGAAAGAAGCTACGATATCGTTCTTACAGCTTTTTTTGACGACCGTGGGGGATTAAAAGCCTATGTGGGCCACAAAAACCATTTACCCGTTGTAGAAAAAATGCGTTCCCTTTGCTCTTCATCCATCGTTGTGGACTATGAAACTGAATAAAAAAAACTCCCGTTTTCACCCTATTTTCCGGTCAGCACTGAATGCAACTGAAGCACTCAAAATGACGTTGATTTGGACTTTTTAGGAAACCTGCAATTTTTAATATCTTCTGGGCAAATAAACTGTTGTACTTTATTTTTCCAAGTGCTAAAGTTCTAAGAATTTTTTATCTAACTTGGGTAAAATACTCAGGTTTTGAGTTACCTTCCCGAATGAATTCATTTTAGAATTCCCTAATACAGGAGATTCGGCAATGGCAACAAAGAAAAAGGTAGCTAAAAAGAAAGTAACGGCCAAGAAAACCGCGAAACCGGCAAAAAAGTCTGCCAAGAAAAAGGTAGCTAAAAAGAAAGTAACGGCTAAGAAAACCGCGAAACCGGCAAAAAAGTCCGCCAAGAAGAAGGTAGCTAAAAAGA
>JAPKCW010000018.1:0-17667 GCA_028822815.1 Nitrospinaceae bacterium
GAGGGGTTTTAACCCATCAAAGTTGGTTACAAAAGGATTATCCGTTAAGTGGCGGTCATCGTCCCAGATGAACCCATTCTGAAGAACGGGGAAGTATGCAACGAGAAGAACCACCAGCAGGCCCGCGCCAGCGATCCAGGAAACTTTAAAATAAGAAGGGAGGGGTTTTTTCATTTTCTGTTATTCGTTGTTTGGCCCCAAACGAAAAAAATGGCCGGGCTCATATTTTAGCAGGTGAGGCGCCTCAGTTCCACTGTCCCTATTGAAAATAAAGGGTCTGAGCTTTTTTAAGTGGTTTTAACCTTGAATCTTGAGGCAGATAAAATTAGAATGCAACACGCTTTGATTGTGGTCGGGAATAACGTCGGGAACTCTCGAAAAGCGGACGTTTTCTCGACCTTTTTTGTTAAAATAAGATTACCACTAGCGATCAAAGTAGGCTCAGGGGCCATTGGACGTAAGCCCTTTCAGCCGAGAGAGAGTTTACTCGATTTAATGGCGATTACCCTTTGGAGAGGTGGCCGAGCGGTTGAAGGCGCACGCTTGGAAAGCGTGTGTAGGTTTACCCCTACCGAGGGTTCGAATCCCTCCCTCTCCGCCACCACTACCGTGGGGGTAAACTGGCAAGAGTTCGTAAAGCCGAGAATAACGGTTGTTAGCAGTCAAGGACATTTCAATTTATCAGCGGAGATTCTCCGCTAAGATATTGGCAGTTTTGTTGGGCCTCACGCAACGTGGTCTTGTGAAATCCGTCAGGTCCGGAAGGAAGCAGCGGTAGCAAATTCCCATGTGTGCTGTGAGTTACCCAGCAATTCTGCCTTTAAATAACATCTCTAGGCGACTCGCAATCAGCAGTTGCCTGCAAACCATTGGTCTTCTGAAATAATGGACTTCCAGGTTTCAGCCCGTAAATGGCGCCCCCAGAAATTCAGTGAATTGGTCGGACAGGAACATATTGTTCGGACTCTTTCCAATGCCATTGAAATGGACCGTGTATCGCACGCGTTTTTATTTTCCGGTACACGTGGCGTAGGAAAAACCACCATGGCGCGGATTCTGGCGCGGGTTCTCAATTGTGAAAAGGGACCGACCATAGACCCCTGCGGCACTTGCAGTTTGTGCAAAGAAATTACAGCAGGCAACTGTATTGATGTTCAGGAAATTGATGGCGCTTCCAATAATGGGGTGGCCGAGGTGCGCGACCTCATCGACAATGTGCAATACGCCACATCCTCTGCCCGTTACAAGGTCTATATCATCGATGAAGTTCATATGCTCACAAAAAATGCGTTCAATGCCTTGTTGAAAACGCTGGAAGAACCTCCGCCCCGTGTTATTTTTATTTTTGCCACCACCGAGTTGATCAAAATTCCGGAAACGATCCTTTCCCGTTGCCAGTGCTTTGAGTTCAAGCCGCTTTCCAACGCTCAGATCACCAAACAACTGGAACTGATTTGTGGGCAGGAGGGAATTCAAATCGATGAAAAAGGGTTGGTAGAAATTTCCAAAATTGGTGCTGGCAGTATGCGTGATGCGCAAAGCCTGCTGGACCAAGTCATCGCCTACAGTGGTAAAAAGATTGATACCGATTCGGTGGAGGCCGTGCTCGGTATTGTTGGGGGAACCACTCTGGAGCTTTTTGCGGAGCTACTGATTAAACGGGAACCCTCTGAATTAATCACTCTGGTTCAACAAGTCGCCAACCAGGGTAAAGACCTGAATCTGTTTTGCCGGAGTGTGATGGAATATTTAAGGAACCTGCTGATGGTCAAAGTTTCCCGCAATCCGGAAACCCTGCTGAACGCGCAGACCTGCAACTTGGAGGTTCTGAAAAAACAGGCACAAGGATTCCATGCCGATGAGTTGCAGCAAATGTTCACCATTCTTTCCCGTGCAGAAACAGAAATGAAGCGTAGCTCCCTGGCGCAGATGGTTTTTGAAATGGCTATCCTAAGACTGACCGAAACCCGGCCTTTTAAAAAAATTGATGACCTCATCCACAAAATCAACCAGAGCGAAGCTCAGCAGGCCCAACCCCTAGCGCCGTCTACGCAAAGCGATTCAGGCGCGTCTCCAGCGAAAACCCAGTCCATGGCCCAACCGGAAAACGGTTCTTTTGATTCTTCGATCTGGGCCAAGGTCCGTCAGGAGGTTTCCCGAAAACGGCCTGCTTTCGAGCATTATCTGGATAAATGCCAGGTGCTCGTACTCAACGAAAAAGAAATTCAACTTATGTTTTCAGACTCCTTCACCCTTGAAATGGTGGAGACCCCGGAAAATATTCAGTTCATCAAGGACATGGTCCGGTCAGCCAGCGGCCACGAGGTGCAGGTGGTTCTTAAACTGGGTGAAGTCCGGCCTACCCCGAACCCTTCTTCAAGTGGGCAGGAAAAAAAAACTATAAATGATGAAAACCAGGGCAGGCAGAAAACAGAATTAGAAATTATTCAGGATGCTCTGGACATCTTCGGGGGCACTGTGGTGAAATAAGAGTGCCGCAATAAATTATCTGCGGCGCAGGCCTTTTAAATAAAGGACACCTCTAAAAATTGCTTTTGGCATGAGCGGCCCTTATGAATTTTGGACACGAATAGTAGTCCAAAAGGCCTGCGAGTTGCCGCAGAGAAAATTATAGAATAAATAGAGATTTCCTGAAGGTCGTTGCCACAGGGAAAACTTCCTAAACAACAGGTGTTTCGATGTTTGATAAAAGCTGGACGTCGTTATTCAAACAGGCTCAAGATATGCAGGGCAAGCTTTCCGAAATTCAGGAAGGCCTTGCTGAAAAAACGGTGGAAGTGTCTACCGGCGGTGGGATGGTGAAGGTTGTTGCCAATGGACTCCATGAAATTATCTCGATCCACATCGATGACGAGTTGATCAATATGAATGACCGTGAAGTGCTCGAAGATCTTATTACCGGTGCCATGAACGAAGTTCATAAAAAAGTGAAAGAACTGGCGCAGGATGAAATGTCCAAATTGACCGGGGGCCTGAAAATTCCCGGACTCTTTACATAAACCGGCCAGCAGCCGGTGGCAACGGGTCGATACTCGTAAAGCGAGCAAATGCACTTGTGCTTTTTACTATTAGTCCTCCAACTTTTTCCATTAGCCGTCTTGCCGTGAAAAGACCACCCGCTATTACAGAACTTATAGATCAACTGAAGAGGCTTCCTGGTATTGGCCAGAAAACCGCCGAACGGTTGTCGTTTTTCCTGATGCGCGGAAAAGCGGATCAGGCGAATAAACTCGCCTCAGCCATTCAGAACCTTAAGGAAAAGATTATTCTCTGTTCGATATGCCATGGCATCACCGAGTCAGAGCCCTGTGATATTTGTTCAGACACCTCCCGTGACCATTCACAAATTTGCGTAGTGGAAGAACCGCACGATGTTTATGTGATGGAAAATATGGGTTATTTCAAAGGAGTTTATCATGTGCTCATGGGGGTTATTTCCCCGCTGGACGGCATTGGACCCGATGACCTGACCATTGAAGCGTTGAAAGAGAAAGTCAGCAAACCAGGAATTAAGGAAGTTATCCTGGCTACCAATCCGGATATGGAAGGCGAATCCACCGCAGTTTACATCTCCAAGGTTTTGAAACCTTTCGCGGAGGTCAAAGTCACGCGGATCGCCAGGGGCCTGCCAGTGGGTTCGGATATTGAGTATGCCGACTCCGTGACCCTGTTGAAATCGATGGAAGGGCGATTGGAAATGAGATAGCCCCTTGGCAGGGGAAGCAAATAGCAAGGGCTCATTAAGCCGAGAAAAACGGTTGTTCGACAGAGAAAGCGATTGCACACTGGCCCCACGCCGAGTGGCGGAGAACCTCTGCTGGTAACTTGCAATGTCTTTATTTTGCTAGCAATCCGCCTCGCGGCCCGTGGTCATACAAACGAGGAAATAAAATCCAATTTTTGGGTTCAAATCTGCTTGACAATATGATACAAAACGATTAAATATCAGTGTTTTAATCCTATACAAAAAAAACCATTCCGGTGTGGCGCAATGGTAGCGCACTCGGCTGTTAACCGAGTTGTTAGAGGTTCGAGTCCTCTCACCGGAGCCAGTTTTCGCCCCTTTTTAGGGGCATAAATCTATAAACCCTGTCGAATTCTCGGCAGGGTTTTGCTTTAGGTTGCAAAGGACAATTTGATTCGTTATCCTTCTTTATACTGGTAAACCGCCTTTAACTACAATAAGATACAGTTATGATTCAACGACCGCGTAGAAACAGACTGAATCCGGCCATTCGCGGACTGATCCGGGAAACGGTGGTGAGTCCGGCCAATCTGGTCTGGCCCGCTTTTGTCCAGGAGGGAAATAATCTTCGTAGCCCAATTGCTTCGATGCCGGGCATCTCACGGCTTTCCATCGACCAGCTTGTCGCCGACTGCCAACAGGCATTTGATCTGGGGGTTCCGGCAGTGGCCCTCTTCCCTGCTTTGGACGATTCGTTGAAAAATTCCGAGGGTAAGGAAAGCATTAATCCCAACGGACTGCTACAACGGGCGGTAAAGGAATTAAAAAAAACGATTCCCGGCATGCTGGTTATCACCGATGTAGCACTGGATCCTTATTCTTGTGATGGACATGATGGATTGGTACAAGACGGCAAAATCCTGAATGACGAGACACTCCCCCTGCTTGCCGAAATGGCAGTGGCCCAGGCTCAGGCGGGAGCCGATGTGGTAGCGCCTTCCGATATGATGGACGGCCGGGTCGAGGCCATACGCTGGGCTCTGGACGATGCCGGGTTTCAGGATGTGTTGATTTGCAGTTACTGCGCGAAATATGCTTCGGCGTTTTATGGGCCGTTTCGTGATGCGCTCGATTCCGCTCCCAAAGAGGGAGATAAAAAAACCTATCAAATGGATCCGGCTAATGCCCGTGAGGCGATACGGGAAATTACGCTGGATGAAGAAGAAGGCGCGGACTGGTTGCTGATCAAACCCGGCCTGCCTTATCTGGATATCATCCGGTTAACACGTGAGGTTTCCGCACTCCCCATTGCCGCCTACCATGTCAGTGGAGAATATGCCATGCTCAAGGCCGCCGCCGAAAAAGGTTGGCTCGATTATGAAAGCTGTCTGATAGAATCGCTCATCAGCCTGCGTCGGGCTGGCGCGGATATGATCTTCACCTATGGCGCTATCGATGCCGCTTCAATTTTACAAAAGTAATTTTCCCCTAGCCGGTGCCTAGTGGGCCTTCCAACTTGATAAGAGGTTTGTCCCGCCGTGTCTAAAACCGAATACTGGGTTCATGATTTAGATCCCTTTCTTTTCCAGTTCACAGAGAATTTTGGTATCCGTTATTACGGACTGGCCTATGCGTTGGGCTTCTTGGCCGGGATGTGGCTCCTGCATCTTTTTTGTAAACATGGCAAGGCTACGCTCACCCCCGAACAGCAGTCGTTCACCATCACCGCCATGATGATCGGGGTTTTGCTGGGCGGGCGAATGGGATACATGTTGTTCTATGCGCTGGACGACACGCTCAACCGACCCTGGATCATATTCCAGGTTTGGAAGGGAGGAATGGCCAGTCACGGCGGGTTCATCGGTGTGCTTGTGGCCTGCTGGTGGGTGGCGAAAAAACTGAAACTTTCTTTTCTACAACTCGGCGACTTGTTATGCCCTCTGGTGCCGCCGGGAATTTTGCTCGGACGCATCGCCAATTTCATCAACGGGGAACTGTGGGGCAAGGTCACCCAGGTTCCCTGGGCGGTGATCTTTCCTCAAAGCGCTTCCCTGCTGGGAACGCCTTTGGAACAAATTGCTCCCCGTCACCCTTCCCAACTTTACGAAGCCGGACTGGAAGGGGCCTTATTACTGGTATACAGCCAATGGCGGTTGTGGAAGACCGATGTCCTGGCATCTCCGGGAAGATTGACGGGAGAATTCCTGGCGATCTATGCGGTGGTACGGATTTTTGGAGAACAGTTTAGAGAGCCCGATGCGCCGCTTATTATGGACCTCAGCCGAGGCAGTTTTTATAGTATTTTCCTGTTGATCGCAGGCACTTTCCTGATTCTCAGGTCGAGAAAAACGGCCTAGACCCTCCCCTTTATTTCCATTATTTGTAACCCGCTGCAAACACACACTCCACTAGTTATAAACGGGTGCTAAAATAGTTATAATAGATAAATTATGTAGTTATAGTCGCTAATCATCTGTATATAGCGTGTTTTTAAGATAATTCCTTGAATTATCCCGATTGACAGGCATATTACAACTAGTTATAATAATATTTATAACTAGTTGTAATATAGGATTCAAAATGGTCAAGAACCAGGCGGAAGAAATTCGCAGCTATCTTTTAGCGAAAATACCGGTGCACCCGAAAAATATCGTCGCCAAAACCTCGGAGGCTTTTTCGTGCAGTCGCACGACCGTCCACCGGCATCTGAATCGGTTGTTGCGGGATGGAAAGATCATAAAATCCGGCACGACCCGGCAAGCGCGCTATTTCTTAAAGACAGAAAAAGATAAAGAGGTGGTGGTTTCTTTGAAAGACGGGGTCGCCGAAGATAAAGTCTGGGAAGAAAACTTTTTACAGGATTTTGAAACGCTACCAAAGAATGTTCGGGATATTTGCGAATACGGTTTTCTGGAAATGCTCAACAACGCCATCGATCATTCAGAGGGAACCTTTGTAGTGATACGTGCGGAATGGGAATCTGATTCAGTGAAAATAAAAATTAAGGATAATGGTATTGGAATTTTCAGAAAGATCAAGAACGCCTTGGGCCTGGGGGACGAGCGAGAAAGTGCCCTGCATCTTTCAAAGGGGAAATTCACCACCGACCCGGATAACCATACCGGTGAGGGCATCTTTTTCACTTCCCGGGCCTTCGATTACTTTCATATCTTTACAAGAGGAATATCTTATGCAAGAGATAATTCGGAAGAAGACTGGTTTATAGAAACGGGCCAAGCTTCGCAAAAATCCGGAACTGGCTTGGAAATGATCATAAGTCTGGATTCGAAAAGAAATTTACAGGAGGTATTTGCAGAATATACAGGGGAAGATTCTGAGGGGCTGCTCAAGTTTGACAAGACCCATATTGAAGTAGTGCTGAGCATGTTGGGCGATGAACGCTATGTCTCGCGTTCGCAGGCTCGGCGCATTTGCTTGGGGTTGGAGAAGTTTAAACATGTAATTTTAGGTTTTAAAGGTATTTCTACTGTAGGCCAGGGCTTTGTTGATGAGGTGCTTCGTGTGTTTCAGTCCAAATACCCAAAAATAAAGATCGAATACACCAACACCAATGACAATGTCCGGTTCATGATTGAGCGTTCCCTCTAGCGAGGGGGCAACTAGCAATAGCGTATCTCAGCCTAAATGTTCTATGCCTTTGGCGGTCGCGTGTTATATCCCCTCATTAGCTTTCATGCCCCGGAGGGGTATTAGCGTCACCGCCCCATTGCCACCGGCGGCTCGCCGGTGTAGAATTTTGTTATGGGAATCAAAACAAGTTTATTAGTGTTGATGCTGTTTCTGGTGCCGCAAGCAAAGTTGAAGACGGTAAATGGCGAAGTGGTTCAGATCCAGGATGGGGACACGTTAACGGTAAAGACGGAACGCGATAGATTATACAAGGTGCGTTTGGCGGATATTGATGCTCCGGAAATGGGTCAGCCGTTTGGCAAGCCAGCCCGAAGGTTGGCAGTGGATTTGGCCCTGGAGAAAACGGTGCGGGTGAACTACACCTTTAAGGACAAGTATGGCCGCTTGATTGGAGAGGTGTTTTTGCCCGATGGTAAATTGTTGAATGAGGAAATGCTCAAAGCAGGGCTGGCTTGGCATTACAGGGTGAAGCACCCCCACAGCAGTTTTCTTGAAAAGCTGGAATATAAAGCCTGGAAAAAAAATCTTGGTCTGTGGGTTCAGGAAACTCCTGTTCCGCCTTGGGAGTTCCGCCGGGAAAATAGGCTCCCCCTTCCCCCAACCAAACCGGAGCATATGGACTATGACCTGTTTTTGAGTTATGGCTTGCTGGGCGACCCTAAAACCCGGATCTATGAATGGCCGGAATGCAAGGGCTATCCTAAAGATACCAAGGGCTATATCAATTTTGGAAATTTGCTTGATGCGGAGTCCTTGGGCTACAGGGTTTCTCAAAGATGCGAGATAAAATGATGGCGGGCACAGTAGCCGGGTTTGCCGATATGATAGGGTAGGGATTCATCAGTCCAGCATAGTTGTAGAAAAATATTATAGGGAGTTTTGTTTACAGGATCATGGCAACTAAAGAACTATTATTTGTTGTGGATACGGACACCCCCCATCGAAAAATGATGGCGGGATGGCTTCGGGATCAGGGTTACCGGGTTAAAGTTTTTGACAACGGCGAACTTTGCCTGAATATGCTGGATGAAAACCCCGACGCGATTTGTTTGGACATCAACATGTCTGCGGGGTTGGATATTCTCAAACGCCTGAAGCTCGCGAACCGGGACATTCCGGTTTTGGTGGTGACAGAAAATGACGCGGTGGATTCCGCCGTGGAAGCCATGAAAATAGGGGCGTTTGATTATATGGCGAAACCGGTGGATAAGGCTCGCTTGAAAACAAATGTCGAAAGGGCCATCGAAATGCATACGATGGTCAACAAGATCCAACGTTTGCAGGGAGAGCTGAAGAAAACCTATTCCTATAAAAATATTGTAGGGCAGAGTGATGCAATGCAGCAGGTGTTTGCCCAGATTGATGAGGTTTCGGCAATCAACATTAATGTTTTCGTCCACGGAGAAAGTGGTACCGGCAAAGAGTTGGTGGCGAAAGCCCTTCATTTTAACAGTGCCTACAAGATGGGGGACTTTGTCGCGATCAATTGTGGCGCTATCCCCGAAGAGCTCCAGGAGAATGAGTTTTTCGGCCATGAAAAAGGAGCTTTTACAAGTGCCGATGATTCCCGAATGGGAAAACTGGAGGTGGCCAATGGCGGCACCCTTTTTCTGGATGAAGTGGGGGAGATGTCTCCAAAAATGCAGGTAAAACTTTTACGTTTTATACAGGATAAAAGTTTCGAGAGGGTCGGTAGCAATAAAAAAATACAGGTGGATTTAAGAATCATTTCTGCCACAAACAAAGACCTGGAAAATGCGGTCCGCCAAGGAAAGTTCCGTGAAGATTTGTATTACCGGTTGGTAGTCTATTCGATATTAATACCCCCTTTAAGGGATCGGGGGCAGGATATTCCTATCCTGATCAACCATTTTCTTAAAAAATATAAATTGGACATTACAAAAAAAATCCCCACTGTCAGCTCCTACGCGTTGGAAGCCCTGGTTCGGTATAGCTGGCCAGGAAATGTGCGTCAACTTGAAAATGAGATTTACCGGGCTATGGTTTCCACCCGAACGGACACGGTTCAGATTGAAAACCTTGCACCGGAAATCCAGAAGTTTCGTGAAGGACATGTGGATGGGGACAATCGGTTCACTCTCGCCCGGGAAAATCAAGAATCTGCCCCCCCTGCAGTCTCCCCTCCAATGGCTCAACCTCTATCTCCTCTTGTTTCCCCACCTATCGGGCCCACCTTTAATGAAATCGAAAAGCAGGCTTTTTTGGAAGCTCTTAACCGGACCAATGGAAATGTTCCCCAGGCCGCAAAGGTCCTGGGTATCAGCCGAGCGACTTTTTATAGAAAAATTAAGAAGTACCGCTCGGTAAATTAAGCAGGGTTTGTCTCACTGTCTCAAAATCGTATCATTTTGAGACAAATCGTCTCAAAATAAGACAAACTTCCTTAAGTCTCCTTCAAGTTTGCCCACCGCGGTTTTTCATTATCTCCTTTATTCATAATGGGTTATATGTTTTCCACCACAATTATTGGGGTTTGGCATGCTCTGTGCTGTTAGTTACCAGTATAGATAATCTGAAAGTTTAGTGAGGTGAAATAATGAGCACAGCAACAATGAAAACCAAAACTCAAGAAGTGCCAGCATCGAAAAGGAGAGGTAGGACTGAGAAAAAATCGCCTTGGGCACCCATAGTTATTTTCCTGATCTTTGCGGGTTTGGTGGTATTTATGTTCTCCCCGAACACGCCAGACTCGAAAAGATCGGGTTCTGATAGCGCGGTGACTAGTGGTTTTGCTAATGGCATATCTAAATAGTTTTTGAGAGTTTGCAAGCATGCCAAATCAAGTCGAAATTTTGAAATGCAAAAAGGGTGAAACCATTATCCGTGAGGGTGAGAAAAGCGACTGCGCTTATATCCTGGAATCGGGAACGGCCGAGGTTCTCAAGTCTCTTCCAAATGGCGAATACCAGTTTGTGGGAACCCTGATTCAAAACGATATTTTTGGAGAATTGGGCCTGATTGATGGACTTCCCCGATCAGCTACCGTCAAGGCAAGCGAAAACTGTCGAATTCGAAAACTATCCCAGTCAACTTTTGGGTCATTGGCCAGGAGCAATCCTCAGGCCTTGATGCCGATTTTGAAAATCCTGGCAAACAGGTTGAGACATACCTTGCGACTGTTGGAAAAGCTGGAAAAGCTGGGAAAGCTGGGAAAGGTGGAAAAAAAGCAGCTGATATCCGAAACCGTACCTGCTGGCAGTTTGTAGCAGTCTAGGATAAAATTAACCATGCTCGAACGAAACCTAAATGTGCTCACTCCTGCGGAGTTTGTTTTCCTGAAAAACAGAGAACGGAATGGCGTCTACAATCATGAAACCCGGAAAAAACTTTATGGCATCATTGAAACATTGGAACGTGGAAAACGAAACAGGTCTCGAGAGGAGAAAAATCTTTACAGAATTTTTCGCGATGCCAACTTTGGAATCCTTTTAGATAAGAATTCGAAAACCCGGGAAAAAATTGTCCACTCCGGAAAAGTACATATTTCGGCAAAGTTTGAGGGTGATATTGTAGCCCAGGCGGTACTCATAGAAAAAACAGCCTCTGTCGTGGCCAACATTGCGGCGGAAGTGGTGATGTGTAAAGGCAAGGTTTCCGGAGAAATACGGGCCACCTATAAAATAAAAATCGTCAAGGGCGCTAAAGTCATTGGCTATATCCAGACCCCCAAATTTATAATAGAAAAAGGCGCGGCTTTCGATGGCCGTTGCTCCATGCCCAGCGCCAAAAAACCCGGCCCCCTCCACTTGCTGAGAGAGGCCTTGAGAAAAACCGGCTGACTATTCTCCGAGCTGTGTCTATTCACCTATTGTAAAGGACCGCTAGCCTTACCGGTCCTGTAAATTTTAATCCCAGTTTGGATTTCCTCCTTGGAGCCATTAGACAGGTCCTGCCGCCACCATTATTTTTTCTGGTAGATAAAGTTCATATTTCATAATTATTTGGCAAGGGTATAAATGAAATAAAATACTTTTAAAAAGGCACGGAAATTATTAAAGAAGGTACGTTGAGTGACTGTGCTTATATTATTGAATCGGGAAGGGTACAAGTATCGAAGACATTGAGTAATGGCGAAGAACAGGTTATAGGTATTCTCGAAGAAAATGATATTTTTGGAGAAATGAGTCTGATCGATTCTTTTCCCCGTTCCGCGACCGTGTTAGCTTTAGAAGACTGCACGATATCGGTGATGACGCAGGAGACGTTTAACAACCTGGCCCAACACAATCCGGAGGCTCTTATGCCCATACTCAAAGTTTTAGCAAAAAGACTTCGGGCCACCCTGACCTTGGTGGAGGGCCTGCAAGATGGCAAGGCCACTCCTAATCGGGATGATCGTATTTAGGCTTTCCCCTCGTTTTTTCCTGTATTCCCTTTAACTCAAAATATCGCCGATTGCTCGAAATTGTTGCGGTTTCACACTATATTGGTATAAGCTGAAAAACTCTATGCCAAAATCTTTTAAAGAGTTGACTTCAACCATGGTTCCTGAATTACTATCACCTGCCGGGAGTCCTGAGAAATTAAAATACGCATTGGCGTATGGTGCAGATGCGGTGTATGCGGGCATTCCCAAATTTTCCCTCAGAGCAAGAGAGAACCCCTTTAAAAATGACTTGCTTGAAGAGGCCGTCACCTATACTCACAAAATGGGCAAGAAGATTTATATTACTGCCAATATTCTTCCGCCTAATCGGAAAATTGAATCCTTCAAAAAATCCTTGGCCCTGCACGCCGCATTCGGACCCGATGGTTTCATCATGGCTGATCCGGGAATGATTCAATTCGCCCTTAAGGAGTTTCCGGAGATTCCGGTTCATCTCTCGGTGCAAAGCAATACCATGAACTGGCCTACGGCGGAATTTTGGTACAACCTGGGTGTCAAACGAATCATTTTATCAAGAGAGCTTGCCTTGGAGGAGATTCTGGAAATTCATCATCGGGTTCCGGGAATGGAGTTGGAGGCTTTTGTGCATGGGGCGATTTGTATTGCTTATTCGGGCCGTTGCCTGTTATCCAACTACTTCAATCACCGTGATGCCAATCAGGGTACATGCACCAATAGTTGCCGATGGGAATTCAATGTTCATGAAGAAGAGGGAAAGGATAGTGAGCAGTATAAACCTTTGAAGGGGCAGTACGCCATTGAGGAAACCCAGCGGGATGGTGAAATGATGCCTATAGAGGAAGATGAGCATGGTACTTATATCATGAACTCGAAAGACTTGAGGGCGGTGGAATATTTAAAACCACTTCAAGACGCAGGTGTCATTTCATTTAAAATTGAGGGCCGATCTAAATCTATTTATTATTTGTCTTTGATTACCCGGGTTTACCGCAAGGCTATCACCGACCTAACGGAGGGCCGTTCTTTCGACCCGGATTTATTGGGAGAAATTGACAAGACGGCCAACCGGGGCTTTACTTCCGCTTTTTTAATATCTGCCTCCAATCGGGAAACCGAGCGGTTTGATTCACCGCAGGAGGAAAATCAGGACCAGGTATATGGCGGAAAGGTTGTGAATGAACGGCCGGGTTGGATGGAAGTAGAAGTTAAAAACCGAATCGAGCTGGGAGATGAGGCGGAATATATTTCCCCCAGCGGACAGTTCAAATTTACTATCGATGCAATGGAAAAAAATACCGGAGAAAAAGCAACTGTAGCGCATGGTGGAAATGGAACCATTTGGATTAAACTCGATCGGCAGGCAGAACCGTTTGCGTTATTGAGCCTGTTGCAGAATGCCAAAACCACTCCTACCCCTTCGGGGCATGAAGGCTAATGAAGAGAGATACCACGCGTGGGAGGGAGTATAGCAATGGCTCGTTGAGCCGAGATAACTCTTTGCTCGCCAAATAAAGTGGCGGCATATTGGCCCCACGCCTAGTGGATTTACTCCCGGGTGTTTTTATCATGGTGGGTTTTGGTGGATTCCGCCCAGATCAGGGTGAGGACAATGCCAACGACCAAGGCCAGTCCCAGCCAACCCGATACGGTATGAATTCCATAATCAAAAATATCTTTGGCCAGGGTTCCATCCAAAGCTAGCACGGCCACAACAAAAATGAGCAAGAAGAGAAATTTTTTCAAAACTGGTTTCCGATTAGCGGATCCCCCGCCAATGGGGATTGTTTTTGGCGTTTAGTTTGACGGATGCCTTTTCCCGGCAGTGATAAAATTCTTTGCTCCCCAAACAACAGGTTTTATAATAAGCGCTCTGGAATTTTAGCAAGAAATCTTTCTGAAACAATTTAATTATTGAGGGTATTCGATTCCATGTCTGTTCCGCTGATGCAAGCGTTGAAAATAGGGGCTTATTTATTTCGGCAAAAAATAAAGGGTAATGAGCGTTATCCCCTGGTGATGATGTTAGAACCTTTATTTCGTTGTAATTTAGAATGTATTGGTTGTGGAAAAATTCAAAAGCCCAATGAAATATTGAAGCAGAACCTGACTCCAGAGGAGTGCTTTAAAGCCGCAGCAGAATGTGGCGCTCCTGTTATTTCCATAGCGGGTGGCGAACCGTTAATGCATCCACAAATTGTGGAAATCGTTAAAGGCCTGGTGGCCATGAAACGTTTTATTTATTTATGCACTAACGCGATTCTGCTTAAAGATTATCTGGACCAATTGCCAGTAAGTCCTTATTTAACCCTTTCGATTCATCTGGATGGAATGGAAGAAGACCATGACCGCATTGTTGATCAGAAAGGAACTTTTAAACTGGCCATCGAGGCGGTGCAAGAAGCGAAGAAAAGAGGATTCCGGGTGACCAGTGCCACCACCTTTTTTGAGGATACGACTGTAGAGAAAGCCGAGAAATTTTTGGATTATCTGACTTCCCTTGGCATAGATGGTGTAACGATGGCTTCTGCATTTCGCTACCAGGACGCACCGGATCAGGATCATTTTTTTGGCCGCCGGCGGACGTTTGATTTTTTCGATAAATTACTGGCGAAAAATAAAAAAGACCGTTGGGATTTGAACCACTCCCCGCTTTATTTGGAGTTTTTGCGCGGGCAGCGGGATTATTCCTGCACCCCTTGGGGAAACCCGAGTTATTCTGTGCTGGGTTGGCAGAAGCCCTGCTATCTTTTGGACGAAGGTTATACGGAGACTTTTAAGGAACTGATGGAAACCACTGAGTGGGAAAACTATGGCCATCAAAATAACCGGAAATGCGCGGATTGTACCGCCCATTGTGGTTATGAACCCACAGCGGTTAAGGATGCAACATCCAGCTTAAAAGGTATGATGGATTCCGCCAAAATGGTTTTCCAATAACCACTAGGCCCGGCCAAGCGGCCGGTGGCTGATAGCAAGGGCTTAATTGAGCCGAGGAGAAATTTTTGCCGGCCAGAGAACGCTATTGCCAGTTGGGTCCAGCGGTACGCTGGCTACGCCGGGAGGATGGTTTTTTCATCTGTATGGGCTGACGCCAGTTGTTCTGGTGTGAGCCCTTCGGCCATTTTCAAGTTGGCTCCTTCGAGGCGGGTATTTTTTATTTCAGCCTGCATGAAATCGGCGCGGATAAGGTTGGCATTTTTCATATCAGCATTTTTTAAGTTGGTCCACCGCAAATTGGCTCCCCGCAAATTGGCTCCCCGCAAATTGGAGTTTTCAAGGTTGGCGTTTTTCAAATAAGCTCCATACAGGTATGCCCCTTCAAGGTTAGCCTTTCTAAGATCAGCGCCCAACAGCACAGCCCCTTTTAAATGGCAGTCTTTCAGATTTGCTTGTTCTCCATCACGGCCATTTGTTTCCAGCCAGGTTTTGTGCTTGAAAAGGATCGTCTTCAATTCTGCAGCGGAGGGGCTATTTTCTTTGGAGGTTCGGGAATCGGTATCACTCATTCTGGTATTGTACATCCAGAAAATTTACGGCTGCAAGTTTTACTGATGAAAAATATAACGCTATCTGCCACCGGCCGCTAGGCTGGCTGAGGAAATAACTAAGAAGCCAATACTTTATTATAAAGTTTCCGGAACTTTAAATTATTAGGCTCGGCCTGAAGTCCTTTTTCCAGGGATTGCCTGGCGGATTCTTTGTTATTCGTCTTAAGGTGGGTGGTGGCAAGCTCGAAATACGCTTCCGTATAGAACGGATTGATATTCAATGATTTTTGAAATGAGTCAATAGCCTTGTTGAACTTTCCCTCTGTCTGGTAAAGGATTCCCAGGTTAAAATGGGTGAGCATTCCATTGGTGTCGACTTCCAGGGACCTCAAAAGGATTTCTTCGGCTTTTACCAGATCACCCTTAATCCGGTAACTATCCCCAAGATTATTCAAGTAAGTAGAGTTTGTGGGTTCATAGGCAATAGCCTTTTGATAATACTCGATGGCTTTTGGGAGATCGTTTTTCGTTTTATAAATATTTCCGATATTATTCAACGCCTTGGAATCGTTGTCATCAGGGTTAAGTCCTACAGCATGTTCCCAGCTTTTTAAAGCTTCAGTTTTGTTTCCTGAAGTGTAATGGATCATTCCCAGATTGATCTGAGCCTGCACGTCTTTCGGGTCCAATTCTATGGTTTTTTGAAAATTATTTTTTGCCTCTTCATATTTTTTCATTCCAAAAAGGAGGATGCCTTTTTTGCGGTAAATTTTTGCATCTTCAGGATTGAATTTGATAGCCAGGTCAAACTCTTCCAACGCATTTTTGAACAGGCTCAATTGAGCCAATTCCAGTCCCAATTTATAATGAGATTGGGATTGTTTCGCGTCAATTTTAATATCCTGAGAAGTACAGGCGAATAACAGGGAAGAAAGTAAAACGGAGAAAAATAAGCGTTTCATAGTTCAGATCCTTTGAACAATAAGGTGAAGAAAAAGGGGCCAGCCATCAATGGCCGGCCCCTGAGATGAAAACTTGATTCTAACCGAGCCGCCTAGTTGATACCTCGACCAGGAGGCGCAGTGTTTTCCGCCACCGGGCCAGCGGTAGTACCAGCTGCGTTCACAGGTTTTACATCGCCTATACTACCCCCAATGGTGGAATCGGCCATATCGCCAATGAACTCCATGGTAAAACCAGCACCACCGGATTCGATGAAAACGATTCCCCAAATACTCAGTTGCGCCAGGTTTGCAAATTTATCCTGTCCTCCTACATCAGTCCCTGTCAAGGGCGCCTCAGAAATAGTAGTGACCCTGACAGCACCGAACTGAGCAGAATCAATGGTCGGGATTAGATGAGTCCGGCTATCCGTGAATAACGCATTGGAGGAATTAATGGTAGCATTGCTCTGGTTCACAATAAATACCCGGTGAGTTTCACCTGCGTCTACCGTGAAGATCGCTGCCCTACCTGCGGCATTGTTAATCGTGGTGGTCATGCCAATGGCTTCCACCACTACACCGATCTGGGTCAAAGCACTATCCAGCGAAGGATGGCTGACACCGATGAATGTATAGCTGTCATTGGGAACAGCCTGAGCATAAGGCGAAATGGCTAAACGGGTGCTTTCCCGAGTAGCATCTGCCTGGGTTTGTCCTGAGGCGGCTGGGGCAAAATACAGCATCCCAATAAGCGCAAACAGGATTAATTGTTTTATATTCTTCATGGATCGTTCTCCTTAATGAGTTTTTCCAGTTCAAAGTTGAAATTTAGAACATAACCTTACGGTGCTGCAGGACCTACAACCTGCACATCTGTAATATTGGTTCCTGTTGCGATCAAGACAGATGTTGCCTGTGAATCAGCCATATCGCCAATAAACTCCATGGCGAATCCCGTGGTGTTCGTTTCTACAACCACCGAACCCCAGAAAGACAGCATCGTGATATCACGATACCCGTCCCCAGTCAGGGATTGAGTACCAACGTCGGTGGCCTCATTGGTGGAACCAACTCGCGCATTGGGGTTGGTTGCAACGGGATCGACACGAATATGTCCATGTTTGTAATTGGTGGTTCCAACAATGAATTGTGCAGCTGAAATGCTGGTCGAATTGATGGTCGATTGATTGGTTCTAACAATAAATACCCTCGTTGTTGTTCCAGACTGAACTGTGAAAGACACCGCCGTACCAAAGGCACTTTGGTCGCTGGTGATGGCGTTTATGGTCAAACCGATCTGTGAGGCCATACCGGAAAGTGAGGTGTGGCTCACTGCAATGAAGGTGTAGGACGTTGAATCCGACTGCCAATAAGGAGATACAACCCTACTACCATTGTCGAAAGCAAAAGCGTTTCCCGCCAAAAGGGCCAGAAAAGCTAAAACTGCGATTAATTTTGAAAATCGCGTTGTCAGCTTGGTTTTCATTATACTTCTCTCCTATATATGTA
>JAPKCW010000181.1:0-3966 GCA_028822815.1 Nitrospinaceae bacterium
TTGCCGTACAACTCGCTGGTCGAAGCCTGGTAAAATCGGCAGGTATCCAGTAAAGTAAGTCCATAGACTTGATAGACTCCAGAATACGGAGAGGTCCCATGGCATCCGCCTGTCCGGTGTACTCGGGTGTTTTAAAACTGATTCCCACATGGCTTTGTGCGGCAAGGTTGTACACTTCGTCGGGGCGAACGGTCGACACCAAGCGACTCAAGCTTGGGGTATCGGTCATGTCCCCGTAATGCAGGTGAATTTTTCCAAACGGGATTTCCGGGTTCATCCGAAGGTGTTCAATACGTCCCCGGTTAAAACTACTGGAACGCCGGACCAGACCGTGAACCTCATATCCTTTTTCCATGAGAAATTCGGCCAGATAAGACCCATCCTGCCCCGTAATTCCTGTAATCAAAGCTTTTTTCAAGGGTCCCTCTCTTTTCTAGTTACCGTTTTAATCATAGGAGAAAGCCCGCAGCTTGGCAAGAAAATTAGCGGTTCTCTATTAAAACCTCAGGGCCTCTAAATTATGGAATTTTGGAGAATCGGCCAGAAATATCAGGTCCGCATCCTTAAGTTTATTGCGGCGAAGATCCAACTTTTTCAACTGAGATAATATGGGGGAATTTACCAGGGAATCCAAACTTTTCCGGGTGATGACATTACCCATGGCCTCCAGCTCTTCAAGTTGATTTAAAGTGTTGGACCGGACAATAGCCTGAAATCCGGAATCTCCCACTGGAACCCCGGAGGTTCTTAGTTTAATCAGGTTTTTGAAATTCCCTGAATCCGCTAGAATACGAAAACCTTTTTCTCCCAGATCGTTGCTGTTCAAATTCAGCTCTTTTAACCGATTAAGATGCGGAGACTGGGAAAGAGCCAAGATTCCTAGCGAGGTAATTCCAGTATTTTCCAGATTCAAGCTTTCTAATTGGGATAGGTTCGGGGATTCCGCCAGCAAGAGAAGGCCTTTGTCCCCCACTGCATTGCTCATCAGGTTCAGGGACTTCAGATTTTTAAGATAGGGGGAGTTGGCAAGTTCCTGAACTCCGTGATAGTCAAAATGGTTGTTCCTCAGTGTGAGAGAAACAATCCCATCCAGTTTTTCATATTGCGCCAAAGAGGCAAGGGCCTTGTTGTCCAACCTCTGTTCATTAAGGTTGAGTTCGTCATCGACTCTTTTCTTCTCAACTAAATTCCGGGACCGCATGGCCAGTAAAGCAGTTTCCCCTGCCCGGCCAATATTATTATCCTGCATATAAAGTTGAACAAGATTATTCAAGTGCTTGGATCCCGCAATATCCAAGGCCCCCGGATCACCAATATGATTGGAATCAAGAACCAGAATTTCCAGCCGGTTTAAAGTGGGGGAATGTGCAAGGATGCGGGCACCTTGATTGGTGATTTGATTCCAACCCAGGTTCAGGTGAACCAGTTTTTCAAAAGCACCGGTCTGCGCCCAGTCGGCAATATTTTCATCTCCCAAAAGATTGCGACGAAGATTGAGAATGCGAAGCTTGGAAACCACCGCGCCGTCTGGAAACCGGGTTAATTTCTGTTGCCCCACCCTATTCATTTCCAAGTCTACGAACCCAAGGTTCAACAGGGACTGGGATTTCACAAGGCTCAAAGCCCCAAAATCGGAAATCTGATTATTGACCAGTTCTACCGATTCAAGGTTTGGAAAATTTTTAGAAACCGCCTGGTTCCCAGCTCCCTCATCTCCAATCTGGTTGGCATTGAGAATAAGATGCTTTAACCCTGCCAGCGAACTTGACCCGGCAAGAACACTCAAACCTTCATCCGTGATCTCATTCCAGCTCAAATCCAGTTTTTGAACATGGGATAAATCTTTATTCCGGCACAAAAAAACAATTCCCGCATCTCCCATTCGCTCATAGGCAAGATCCAGAACCGAATCCTTGCGTATCAATTTTTCACTAAGAGTCCGGATAAAATTCAAATCTTTATTTTCAGGCCGCATGAATCAACCGCCAATATGGGGATAGTCCGTTTTCACCGCGCTCATTTCCTGCAAACGTTTTGAATCATTCAATAGTTCCAGCCCCTGAAGATCAATTCGGTTATACGACAAGTTTAAGATTTGTAGGTTTTGCAATCCGGAGAGTTTAGCCAAAGCCTGCATTCCCCTGAGACCAATTCGATTGGCATCAAGATGCAATTCCTTCAATTTTTTAAGGTGATTAGAATTTGCCAAGGCTTCCGCTCCACGATCTCCAATTCGATTGAACGAAAGATCCAAGGTTTCAAGCTTGGAGAGGGTTTTTGAGTTGGCCAAAGCCACGGCCCCCTCATCCCCGATTCTATTGGTGTATAAACTAAGGTAACGTAATCGGGTCAATTGCTCCGATTCGGCCAGAGCCTTTGCCCCTTCATCCCCGACCAGGTTTTCATACATCCAGAGTTCTTTAAGCGGTTCGAAAAATTCCGACTGCGCCAATTCCTCCACACCCAAATCCTTGATTTTATTGGTATGGATGTACAGGATTTCAATATCAGGAAGCGCCACGTTTTCAGCCAAGTCCATGGCGGTCTGGTTATCGATACCCCTGTTGGAAAAATCCAGAGTTTTCTTGTCCTTGCTCAAGCCACGCTTGATCCATTTTCTGATGTAAGAAATATCTTCTGCCATGCTCACCCCAACGCTGGATAAAGGTTCCATTCTATAAAGGTAAAGGAAAAAGTAAAGAAATAAATGATTTATCCGTAAAATTTAGTAGTTTTTGGATTATTTCGAGCCTGAAATTAAAACCTGGTCTTAGCTAGACAAAATACCAAACCCTGCATTTCTTGTTTAAAAAAAGAATTGCTCTAACTATAATAGGGAGATGATGGCTGCAAATAGGCTAAATCAAAATTTTCAATAAAAATATCAGGGAAATCTAATGGGTGAAAGAGGAAAATGGGCTTTACGGATTAAATTTGATAGAAAATTACCGCTGGAATTTCAAGGGACAAAGATAAATGCAGAACGGCTCTGAGTTGGCCCATCGGCTCAACGGATGGGCTGAAAATATGCGAAAGCTATCTATTGCTCTTTGTATTCCGGTATTAGCCTATTTAATTTGGCCTTATATAGCATTAATAAAGTTATATATAGGCTTGGAATCTGCCAATAAGAAAATAGTACAGGAAGAAATCCTTTGGCCTCCCATTAGGGAAGGAATTGAGAAGGATCTTAATCGTTTCGTCAAAGAAGTTTTAAACAAAAACCTTAAACAGCAAAACATACGGATAAGTTTTAGTGCCCTCTCACTAACCCGGCAAATCGCCGATGAAATAGCTACACCAGAGGGAATAATTTATCTCTACCACAATCCAAACAAGTATGCCGACCAAATCAGAAAAATATTTGAGAAAGTTTCTGAACCAAAACAATTGAGTCCACCCACAGATGAAAAACCACTAAAGCTTGAAGGTCCTAACATTCCCAGCCTGTGGAAACGAATTAATTATCTTTTTTTCACAGATTTTTCTCATTTCAAGGCAAGCTTTAATATTAAAGGCAAACCTTTTACTATTATATGGAAACGGCGGGGATTGAATTGGAAAGTGGTGCTCCTGAATTTTCCATTAGCACAACCTGCAACGCAAAACCACTAAAAGAAACATCGTTCAAGTTACTTGGACAAACGACTCCACCAAGCAACCTCGATGGTCGTCGGATTCTGCTGCCGGAATTTTCCAATATTACAGATAAAATTATTTTTTGGGTCAAAACCAATTTTAGTTCATAATGTCAACGAATTGGAGACAAGGCTTTTACCAGTAGCGTGAAGGCCCCTTTTAAAATAGTTGGAAAATATGCAGAGACAATGTTTGTAAAAACGGAAAATTTCTTGCCTGAGACTGATTCATCCATAACGCACCCTGCGGTTCCAGCCTTGGATAAGCTGATTCAGTTTTCTTTGTTCACGTTCGTCGCTTTCTCCATGTTTTCCATCACCATCACCC
>JAPKCW010000182.1:0-3908 GCA_028822815.1 Nitrospinaceae bacterium
TTCTGTTCAAGAAGATCTTTAAAGAAAAGAACAGCTTTGCCAAGGAAGATCTTGTCGAAAAAAACCTTGCCCGTCAATGGGAACAAAAGGAAAAGGAATGGAATGACAAATTCGATGAATGGAGAGAATGGCTGAAGGAACGAAAACTGGATCCCAGCATTGCCCCCATCACCGCGAAAAACATCGCTAAAACCGCCCTACAGGTCAAAGCCACGATCGCTCAGCGGGCCAGGCTCGATGAACGTATCCAGCAAATGGAAACCACCTGCCAGGAAGCCCGGGAACGTATTTGTTCACTGGAGCCCCTGGTCAAAAACGTTTCCTTGAATAATGACCTTCCCGCGAATATCGAAATCATTTGCCAGGCCTTTGATGAGAGCAAAGCCAACCGGGACAGGAGCAACCACCTCGAAAATCAATACCAGGATCAGGCTGGCAAGCTAGCCCGCCTGGAAAATCAACTGGAACACATTTCCAATGACCTGGCACAGTTTATCCGTTCATCGGGAGCCAAGGATTCCCTGGACTTCCTCCACAAACAATCCATTTTGGAAGACCAAAATTTCTTGAAAGAAAAAATCGCGCAGAAACGCGAAATCATTCAATCCAATGTAGGACTTGGTCTGCACTTTGATAAATTTATTAAAGCCATTCAAACCGCTCCACTTGAAGAAATCAAACAAAAGCTGAGCCGGCTTCGGGTCGAATTGGAAGAATTACACAGTGATCGCGAGCAATTGTTGCAGGACATTGGCGAAACCCGCAACGAAATCGAAAAACTCTCCTCCAACAACGAACTGATCGCGAAACAAACACAACTGGAATTTCTGAAACAGCAACTGCAATCCCTGGCGCGGGAGTGGGCCACCTACAAAGGAGCCCTCGTTCTACTTGATGCCGCCAAGCAAAAATTTGAAAAAACCCGGCAACCCGGAGTGATCCGTTCGGCGGAAAACCTGTTCTCTCAAATCACCGGCGGCAATTACCATCGGATTATCAAACCCATCGACCAGGATGACCTCCTGATCGAAAACGACAGGCATGAGAGAAAAGGGGTACTGGAAATGAGTCGGGGAACGCGCCAGCAACTCTACCTTGCCATGCGGTTTGGTCTGATCAATGAATACGAAACCCACGCCGAACCTCTCCCTGCCGTGATGGACGATGTATTCGTGAATTTTGACGATGAACGCGACGAACGCATCATAAAAATTCTCAGCCAATTTAGCAAAAAACGCCAGGTAATTGTCTTCACCTGCCACCAACGTTCCCTCGAAGCTTACAAAAATATTGGTGCTACGCCCATTACCGTCTAACCCCCACTGCATGGAGCCAGCCGCAGGTTCGGCGACCACTTGCTCTTGACCGCTGAACTCCGCACTTTCATCAACCAACCTGCTGAAGACTTTCTGTTCGAGCAACACGATGACGAAATCATGCAAATAGAACTCGCCTACTACTTCTAAATGAGTAAACGCCGAGCTATAAGTTTCTTTGGCGAACAAAAATTATTTGCAGCTCGACAAGTTTTTGCCACGTTGCTTCCCACGCTAGTGGGTGGTATAAATGAATTATGGCGATACAACTTTTTTCCCGGATTTTTCTAGCGTTTTGGGTCGGGTTCCTTTTTATTCCTTCCCCTGCCACCGCAAATACGTTTCACCAGCTTCTTGAAGAAAAACAGAAACTGGAAAAACAGTTCGGCATTCAAACTCTTGAGTGTTTCCCTTTTATAAAAAAGATCGGTTTCACGGAAGACCAGATTCCACTTATCGAACAATGCCTGACCGGTACCCGTACCCTTTATGAAGCTTTCGCCAATTCCGCGAATTCCAATTACAAAGTTATTGGAATCAGCAATCGGTTTCTGAGCACCGCAGGGTTCCACACGATCTTGATCCCCTGGAACGCCACCAGGGATGAAGTTATCAAATTCCTCAACAATCGGCCCAGCCATGCAGAACAAACGGCCTTCCTGGATAAAATCCGTGGATTGAAGCGGGAAATTTCCAGAAAGCTCAAGATCCTGCAGTTTTATTGTTCACAGGAAATTTCCAACAACCATTGTTTAAAGGGATACGAAAACCTGGCAACCGTGCGACTCCCCGATACCCGCCGCAAGACCATCGGCTGGCAGGAGATCGTCATCACCCACACTCACACTGCGCCCGACAGCCCCGGAAAACTTGTCCTGAGCTTTAGCGATTCCCCGGCCTTGATGAGAGAACACCTGCTGACTGATCCGTTCCAGACATGGAAACCAAGGAAAAAAATGTATGAAAAAATTCAGGAAAAATATGGTTCGTTTTTTAAAAACAAACTGCGATTGGAAAATTTGATCTGCGCTGTGGATATTTCGATGGAAGAATGTGAGCAGGGAGCGGGCAACCTGGCAAAAGCCAGCCAGAACACCGATTTCAGGATGCGGCATTGGGGCCGGGTGACCATCAATCGCCATAACACCCTTATCCAGGGAGATTTTCACGCGTTCATCCGCTACGATCTGCCGCCCGAAAAAATGCAAAATTATTTTGCCCGCAAGCCCCTGAAAACCCAAGCGGCTAACAACACCACGCTCGCTACAAAACTGGAGGGCCGGACCAAAAACAACTCAACCCAACTGAGAGTTGTCTGTGATTTGGAAGGTTTGAGGTCGGCTCTTTGCGCCGATTCCTTTGAAACCTTCATCCGCTTTGTGAAGAAGAACCGCGACTACCGGGCGCAAGCCCCTTGGGACACCCTCATGTTTGTCGATGGAATGCAATTAGACCGAGTCAACTTCGCCCTCAATTCAAGTTCCCGCGATACCTACCTCTATATAGACGCAAATAGTGATGAAGCTGAGTTCGCAGCCTACCTAAATCAATTCACCACTCGCCGCGCCCCTTAGCAGGGGGGGCAGATAGCAATGACTCGTTGGGCCGAGAAAAGTAGTTGCTAGCCAGATAAGGCTATTGCTAGTGGGCCGCACGCCTAGTGCTAGTGCGGGGTGGCGGTGGTGGTTCGCATTTCTTCCGGGAGCAGGTAATGGCGGGTGTCGTATTCCATGCTGGTTAGCACGAATTGTTTTCCGATTCCCTTTTGTGAGTTGATCACAACCGGGGCCACCAGATTGGCGGTCATTTCCGTATAATTTTCAGGAATCGTAACAATGCATCGGGTAAGGAACGGTGCATCCACTTCCAATCCCACCTTTTTTTTGTCCTCTTCCATCAATGTCAGTTTGTAGTCCGGCACATACAGGTGGGGGTCGGTGATCACAAACGCCAAATGGGGCGACAGGATAGACTGCATCCATTCCATAGGGCTTTCCACATTCGGGTTGAAAGGAAGAAGGGTAAACCGGGTTTCCTTTTCAAATCCATACAAACCATCGGGAAATTCGAGGATCTGTTTTTCTTCAATATCGAGAGTGCCGAAGCGGGTTGTTTCGAGCTTCATTTTTTGATTTTGTCCTTAATCAATTGGGACACCTTGGTCGGGTCAAATTGATGGGATGTGGCGGCGGTTTGGTTTTCTTCTTTGATCCTTAGAAAAACCTCTTCGCGATAAATTTTAGTTTCACGGGGGGCTTCAATTCCTAAGCGAATGTTCTTGCCCTTTACATCTATAACGGTTATTTTGACATCTTCATTAATTTTGATGCTTTCGCCAATTTTTCGGGTAAGAACAAGCATGGGGCGGAATCCGTTCCAGATTTGCTTATTTATAAGGAATGCCTACAAAAAACTGCTATTAGCCGCATTATAACAAAAAAGTTCCGCAAAAATAGTAATTTATAGCCTCAATCTCAATTGACAGGGTTATGGATATTATGTTAATTTCCGCCTTTTTGGTTGATACAAAATCGTGTTGGGACGGTAGCTCAGTCGGTAGAGCAGAGGACTGAAAATCCTCGTGTCGGCGGT
>JAPKCW010000183.1:0-3908 GCA_028822815.1 Nitrospinaceae bacterium
CCAGTGTGCCGTCCTTTATTGGGCAAACAAAGAGTTGTCTCGGCGCAATCAAGCCCTTGCCCAGTTGCATCCCCCGCCAAGAACCCGGTTTTAAACTGCGCACAAGGATGTTTAATCGTTTGACGGGCTATTGCTCATTGCCACCGGGCGCGGCCCGGTTCTTTGATTCCTATTTCATAAAACTGTTTGAAAAATGATTTGAGCAGGTGAACTGGATTGAAAGAGATATCTATCGGATAAGCCTGTTTGAAATCCTTAACGGTGAGCGACCTGTAATCCGCAGGGCCTGAAATCTCTATATGTTCCAAATCAAACTGGCCGAATTGCTTGAGCTTCGCCGCCTGTAAGGCGTAAACCTTGTCCAGAGGTATGTTTAGCAGATCGGCAAAAATCCGCTCGAGAGCGGTCATGTCCGTCCCGGCACCCATCACTGCAAGGGGGTAGGCGGTTCCATTGAGCGGGCCTTGACCTTGCATGGCCTGAATGCCGTCCACGATTGTAAGGCAGGGATTGACATGCCGGGCGATGTCTATCAACATTTTCCCAAACTTTATTTTGTCGTTTTTAACCAGGCAATGAAGAACCGGTTTGCGTTTACCGATAACCAGTCCGAACAGATTTTTAATGCCCAGCGTCATCGTCATCTGGCAATGAGACTTGACCTTAGGCAGATTAATGATTCTGTCATATTGTTCCAGGCAACCAGCTATTTTTAGATGCGGAACGCCCTCTTCATTTTCAAAAGGGATGGGGTTGGTCAAGGGCAGAATCCTGGCGCCATATTTTTTCTCCAGCAAGCCATACCCTGCTTTGTCAGCCACTGCGGATAAACTGCCCAAGGCGGGACTGTCGCTGATAACGATTTGGCCGACAGATAGATCCTTGAGGACGCGGCACACGGCTTCCACCACCACAGGGTGGGTGGTGACACAGCGTTCGGGTTTGAAGCCTCTTAAAAGATTGGGTTTCAAAAGGACCTTATGGCCTGGACGGAACATTGATGCTTCCGTGTCCAGGACTTCCAGCGAGTCTCGGACAAACTGTTCCACCCTATCGAGCGAATAATCTTCTAATTTTTGTAAGTGGATTTTTGATTTCATGAAAAGAGCCTTAAAATTTTCGACATTATAACGTCTTTATGACTAGGATTAAATGGCAATTGCCAATGAGGGAAAAACTTTCAGGAGGGAGAATAAAGTGCTTTATAGATGCCTAGGTTTCTCAGTACATGTTTGACGTAACGGCGTGTTTCCGGGTAGGGGATGGATTCTATGAATACATCCTGATCGCTTAAATGTCCGAATCGTTTCAGCCATTTTTTCAGGACATGGGGTCCCGCGTTGTATGAAATCAAGATATGCATGCCGTTTTTGCCGAACCGTTTATTCAATTGACTGACGTATTTCACCCCAAGCCGGATATTCAGGTCTGGGTCAAAGAGGGCATTGGTCTCAAAGGGTTTCTTTAATTTGGTTTTCGGGTAAAGCTTTTTCCCGGTTGCTGGCATGATTTGCATGAGGCCGCGAGCCCCGGCGGGGGAAAGCGCCTGGCTGTCAAAAAGGCTTTCCTGACGGATGATGCCGTTTACGAAAAAGGGATCCACCTTACGGTATTTGGCATATTCCAAAATCGCTTCTTCATAAGCGAGAGGAAAGAAGTGCTTCCAAAATTTTGGTGAAAGATTTTTTTCCTTGGGCTTGGTGGTGAAATCTTTATATAAATGTAACAGCTTGAGGGATTCCGCATAGCCCTGAGCCTGATGATAAAGATGAGAAAGCCACAAAACCCCGGTCAGGTTTTTTCGCACGGTTTTTTGCAATTCGTCGATTTCGTTGCGTGCTTCCTGCGTCAACCCAAGTTTAGCCAGTTCGTTTGCCCGGATATAATGAAACTTTTCCCGTATACTGAGAGATCGGCCGAGTTGATGACCTTTTTCTTCCGCAGATGAAGATTGAGTTTGATTTTGTATGAGTGGTTTGACACCCAGGGCGTGGAGCCTGTCTTTCGCACGGACACCGTGAAATGTATAGGGGTAAAACTCAGCAACTTTGGCATACAAATCGCGCGCCACATCCATTTTATCCAGTTTTTCTGCGGACTTGGCGCTCCAGTACAAGTTGTATTCGATAAATGATCCATCGGGAAATTGATGCGCTACTTCCTGAAACTTGTTGAACGCTTTCTCGAATTTTTTATCGAGATAATGAATCCAACCCAGCCGCCAGCCAGCCCATTGCGCGTAATATTCCTGCGGATATTTTTCCAAAGCAGTTTTGTAATTCTTCAAGGCTTCGGGAAAGTTTTTGCGTTCTTCATAAATCTTTCCAAGAAAAAACTGTGCCTTCACCGCAAGTTCTGAAGAAGGGGCCTCCTGAGTGACTTTCAGAAAATATTTAGCCCCCGCCATGGGTTGGCCAAGGTTCCAAAGGTTTCTGCCGATGTTAAACTTGGCATTTTGCACCTTGGCGTGGTGGGGATAAAGTTTCAAAAATTGATTCAAAGCTTCGTTAGCTTTTTTGCGATCCCTCAGTCCTCCCTGCGCTCGGGCGAGGAAAAAATAAAATCGCCCCGGTACAAGGTTGTCTCCCTTCTGGATTTCCTGGATTTCCTGAATGATTTCTTTATAACGGACGTTCTCAAACAATCCCTGGATGCGGTCGGTATGTTCCCGCAAAGTAAGGGGCATCTCTTTAACTGTTTTCAAAGCTGAAAGGCGGTCGAGTGCTGTTTCAGCCTCCGGGGTTCGAGCGTGGTTGGGATATTGGATATGGAGCTGGCGAAAGTTCAGATAAGCCTCTGTTTGTTTTCCTAATTTCTCCTGGATTTCAGCCAGTTTGAAAATCATTTCAGGAAGAAATTCGCGAAATTTCTGGTACCTGAAATCCTTGGTAGTTATCAGAATGGTTTCTTCCAGCGTTTTCATTCCGCCTTCTTTTTCCCCTAATTGAATTTGTGCCTCCGCAAGAAGCAACTGAACTTTGGGATAGAGAAGAGTTTTCGTGCTGTGCTGAAGGAATTTCAGAGCATTTTCCTTAGCCTCTTTATATTTTCCGGCTTGTGCCTGTGCCCGAATTAAATGAAAGCGGATGTAGTCTCCCACATCGTCATAATTTTTGATCAAGGGTTCAAGAAGCTTTATGGCTTCTTCCGGTTTTTCCTGCTCCACGTGAATGAGGGCAAGTAAAAACCGGGCGCGTTTGGCCTCCACAGAATCGGGTGCTTGGTTTTGCAGGGCCAGGAGTTTGTTTTTAGCTTTGGCCCATTCTTTTTTCTGGAAAAGATTTTTAGCTTCTTCATAGCGTTGGTCTGTGTTTTCGGCAAAACCTGTTTGCGCAAGACTCAGGAAAATAGCCAGGAAACAAGCGGACACTTTGGGCAGGAGGGAGAGCAATTTATCTCTCAGGGTTTCGGCAGAGTCTTTTGGGTTTGCTGGCAGGGGTTGGGTGTTTCTCATTTTTTTGAACCAGGTCAACTGTCTTTTGGCGTAGTGCCGGGTCTCCCTTTTAATCTCATAGGCCGCGCGGTCCAAAGTCAAATCGCCTTGATGGTATTGAACCATTTGTGCATAACCGATGCTTTTGAAGGGTTTCAGGTTTGGACTATAACCACGGTCTAAAATATTTTGCACCTCGTTGGCCAGTCCGTTTTCGATCATCTTATCCACCCGCTGGTCGATTTTGTCATACAGTTCCGACCGTTCTCTCTCCAAAATGAAAGTGTGAATGGGGAATTGGCTTGGGGCCGGGGAGTCTCCATCGTGAAATTCTGAAAAACGTTTTCCGGTATCCAGGTAAACTCCTAAAGCGCGTTCGATGCGCAGGGAATCTGTTTCGCAAATTTTTGCGGCGTATTCGGGATCAACGCGCTGAAGTTCCCGATAGGCCTTTTCGACTCCCTGATCACAGATG
>JAPKCW010000184.1:0-3891 GCA_028822815.1 Nitrospinaceae bacterium
CGTCGCCTTTCAATTGCGCCTTATTTTTTGTTTTGGCTATCCTGCGCAAAATATTCCTGTACTTCTTTTTGGTTTTTTCCAGTTTACGCTCTCGGGCTCTTCGGGATAACGGCTTCTCACCTAAATAAACAACCTCATAGACAATGTCCAGATTCCTAATATCGTGAACCACCACATGTTTGGTGCTGTATTCGGAATAAATCTTTTTCCAGAATTCGACTTTATTTTGAAGGCCCGGAGGGGTGGAAAAGTGATATTGACTCAGAGTATGAACTTCATACGAGAAACTGGCGCTGGCATTACCAAGAAACCATGAAGTCGACGAAAAGACAAAGAAAATTATGAGGATTTTAATGGATCGTAGCAATTGCTGGCTTTCTATTTCAAAAGAATTATTTTTGCAGAAAATTTTTTACGCCTGCGAACATAAAGGGTAAAAAATCAAATGCTATAACCCTGCACGCTATCACCAAAACCATAGTAACGCGTTGATTTCAAAGGATATCAAAGGCTACATACCAGGTCAAGATAAATCGGAATAACACTATCATCAAAGGGTGCTATTTCCATAAAAAAACCCGGCACTTTAAACCCTAGACTCTGTTGGTTTTTCGGTTTTTAGAGTATTCATTATTTAACTGATAAACCCAGGCAAGAAGCTCCGCAACCAGTTTATATAATGACTCTGGGATTTCCCGTCCAACATCAATTTTTTCCAGCAACGCAACCAGATCCTTATCCTTTCTTATCGGGATATTTTGTTGCTCTGCCATAGCAATAATTTTTTCGGCTACCCAGCCCTGCCCTTTGGCAGTCACTTTTGGAGCATGGTTGCTGCCCCAACTATACTTAAGGGATATGGCTAAATTTTTTGTTTGGTTTTGTTTCATGTCTTGATATTTATAAGCGATGTGTTTTGACTTACCAGTAATTCAATCAGATTATCTTTTTCCGGTTTGACTTCATGGGTTACATAACATTCCACCGACGTGTTAATTTCATCCCCATTCATTTTTTCTTCAAAATCACTTGCTCTGTGGCGTATGAAACTGGCGATTTCTTCACTCTCTACATTAATGCTTACGGACAAGCTCTCCTGATTCATCTTTGCGTTAATCTTAATTTTCCCCAGGAAAGAAAGATCTAGAAAAAAAGCTACATGATGGCTCTTTTTTTGGTCTTTGTTCCCGGTCTCGCTTTCTGAGGAATCGTCACGTACAAATAATTGGATAGTTTTATTTCGGGAGCTCAATGGATTGGGAATCTGAATTACCAGTGGCTGGTTTTCCTGCTTCGATATTTGTGAAGAAAGCTGGTTGAGCTCAATATTATCGATGGCATATTTGATTGTTTGTCGAAACTCGGCAAACCGACCAGGAACTTTCTGAACCACCTTTTCAGGGGTCTGGTCTGTAGAATGAAAAAGTTCCAGCAACAAACCTTTTAAATCGCTGGCTAATTCTTTGCGGGCCTGAATACTTGAAGGAAACTCAAGGACCTGCCGCACTTTTGCCTCATAATTAATTCCAGATGATTCTACTTGTTGTCGCACTTGCGTTGCATTGGGGATTTCCCCCTCGCTAGGGAGAAACAAGCGTAAAGTATCTCGCAATCGCGCAACCACATCGGATTTTATTTTTAAATCTGGAATCACCGGTGAATCAAGAATTTCGCTCCTAAGCAGGTTCGCCATTTTTGCTAGTGGCATTCGAGCTGGCAAATAGGGCTTTAATGAATTAAAATCCAATCTTTTTGTTTGGTTTGTACTCGTTTCTACCAATACGGTTTGCTTCCCACTTTCCGTTTTCTTGAAATATATACTGACCTGCGAGCCGGGTTTGAAGTTTTCTGCATTTGCCACTGGCACTGAAAAACTCTTACCCCCTGTTTCAACCAATATAGATTTCGAATCCAAAATACTGATAACACGAGCGTTTGTCATGTTGGATGAAGGCGATTGATGAAACTCTTCCAAGCCGAAAAACCTGGAAATTGATTTCCCCCGGGAGGTCAGATTCGTTGTAACCCCCACATTTTTAATCGGGTCTTCATGGGAGGGAAGCGGAATAATTTTTAGAGCCGGTTTAGATCCTGAGTTTTCTACACGGACAATTATTGTTTGACCCTTAGTCAAGGATGTTCTTGTCAAATCCTTCTGCTCATTCTGTCCTTTAAAAGACAATTCCTTGGGCAATTCAACGGTTACTTTATTGCCATTGAGTGATAAAACCCCTTTCCCTCCAGGAAGGTTTTTCACAAAAACGGCCTTAAAAATATTGCCAGACTGCAATTGGCTGATGAATTTGATAGTTGCTGGATTGGAATCCTTACCACCAAAAACTTTTAAGACCTGTTGAGTCAAATTTTCTATCTGAGTCGACTTGTCGAGGAGGCTAAAGTTCTTAAACATTCTTTTTATACTGAAGGGGGGTGTTTAGTCGCTCTTGTGATCAGTCCCGAATAAAATGGACTTGTTTCCTTATCGGCAAGTTGTCTCTCCGCCACAATCACAATATTGCAGTGGAAGACTAAAACTCAATTATTTATTTATTTTCAATGAGTTAGATTTATTCTGTGAGGTTTTTGAGGGTCAGACAACGATATTTATTTTCCCTCGATAAGGGTCTTCCGGGAGAGGAGGTTCGAGGCTATCATCATCGGTATTGGAACGATTTTTTTTGCGGACTCTAACCCGCTTTTTGGCTTTGGTATGGGGGTCTGTTTCTTCCAGAAAATGAGCTGGTTCCATATCCTGCACCTGTCTACGCTTCAACTCATCTGCCAGTTGTCGTTCTTTGTCAACCTGTTGAGCCACGACAGTGGGCTGGGTTTGCATAGTATGCTGGAGTTTTTCTGTATGCGTCCCCATCTGCAGAACCTGTTGTGTATTAACAGCAGGTGTTGTAGGCATAATCGAAACCTGAATTATTATTACTGACTAATTAAATATGGGCTCCTGAGAAGATAAGTCAAGACGGAGGATGGTTTATTTAACCATGAACCGGGTAAAAAAAACATCGGTAACTGTTCCGGCACCACCTAAAAGCAGGGCGTTGGAGGCGGTCAGAATTTCTTTTTTGATTCTTTCCTCGGTCTGGAAGCGTTCAAGGGTGAAATCACTGGGCCTCTTTCTTCGGAGAATATTATAAATATTTTTTCTAACCAGAGGGAGTACCTTGTCAATCTCATGTTTCAAGACTCTATTGCTTAATAAAAGATTTGCGGCTATAGATATAAATCTACCTGTTTCTTTGCCATCATCACGAATAGGGAGGAAAAAAGGTTCCAGGTTGTAAATATTGACCTTTTTAATTTTGACCTTTTTAATTTTGACCTCTTCTTCTTCCTCTATAATTTCCTCCTCAACGGCCTGTTCCTCTAAAGGAACCACATCGCCCTCTTTTTCACCAAGAAAAAAGTAAGCCCCTACACCGATGGCTATGATCAGGACAAGTAATCCTCCACCATATATCATCAGGAGTTTTTTGTTAGAGAGGATTTTTTGGAACTTTGCCTTCAGCCCTTTTAAGCCACCAGCCGCCTTTTCGCCTCCGCCGGTATCATCCAACCTGCTTTCAAGTTCCGCCTTTTCATCGGCAGTTAAATCCTCCGCATTGTCTGTAGTTTCCTGATCTTCAGCCATAATTCCTAATTTCTGTTCACATTAATCCTAAAGAGTTTAACGGTATTAAAGCCTAAGAACTAAACATTTAACTAATTGAATTATCTAGTTTTTTAGAGATACTTAAGAGTTTGGGATAAAGCTCTTGAACCTTTTGCAGGAGGTCTTCCTGTTGCATATTATTATCCAGAATGAAGTCCGCATATTTGATTTTTTCTTCAAGGCTCATCTGATTCTTAATTCGGGCCACTGCTTCATCAAAGCTGACG
>JAPKCW010000019.1:0-17303 GCA_028822815.1 Nitrospinaceae bacterium
GAGAAAAAAGATAAGGGTTTAATATTACTGAAGAATATTAAATAAATTTGGAGCGGCTAAATGGACAGGGGGCTAAGAGAAAGAATGCCATCCTTAGCGGGGGGAGAACTTACGCTGGTCAGGGGAGAATTTTAGCAATAAAAACAATGCCGACAGCAATGGGAGTGATATAGCGGATGAGGAACTCCCAACTTTGTACCCAGGGGAAGCCGAAACTATTTTCGTATTTTTCGATTTCCTCATGCGCACTTTTTGTGCCCCACACCCAGCCTACGAAAATGGCAGTCAACATGCCGCCTAACGGTAAAAGGTAATTGGAAGCGATGTTGTCGATATGATCAAAGAAGGTCATTCCCAACAGTTTCACATCAGCCATTATGCCGAACGACAAGCCACTGGGAATGCCGAACGCGAAAATGGCAGAACCGACAACCAGCACGGCTCTTTTTCGTTGCCATCCACGCTGGTCGATGAAGTAGGCCACGACCACCTCCAGCAGGGAAATCCCTGATGTGATGGCGGCAATGGCCAGTAGGATGAAGAAGATAACGGCCACGCCATGACCCAGAGGCATATTGGCAAACACGATGGGCAAAACGCTGAAAACCAGCCCTGGACCTTCGGTGGGTTCGAGTCCCATCGCGAACACCGCCGGGAAAATGACCATGCCAACCATAAGCGCGATGAGCGTGTCGAACATCACTACGTAAACGGTGGAAGAGGTCAGGTTTTCCTTTTCCGACAGATAACTGCCGTAGGTGATCATGCACCCCATCCCCAAGCTGAGTGAAAAGAAGGCTTGCCCCAGTGCAATGAGGACCACGTTGGCGTTGATCTTGCTGAAGTCCGGAGTCAAATAAAAGGCGACCCCTTCCATGGCTCCATCGAGGGTGAGCGCGCGGAGCATCAGCAGAAGCAGGAGGACAACCAGGGTCGGCATGAGGATGTCGCAGGCTTTTTCGATGCCTCCGTGTACGCCTCTTAAGACGATGGCGATACAGGTCCCCATGAACAACGCGTGGTAGAAAAGAACTTCTCCGGTATTACCTATAAAGCTTTCAAAAAATACTCCCGCTTCTTTGGGAGAAGGAAACGCCAGCACCGAACCGGTTATGGATTTTGCCACATAAGCGAATGTCCAGCCGCCAACGACCCCGTAAAAGGAAAGGATGAAGAACCCGGCTAGTACGCCCATATAGCCGATGCCGGTCCAGGGCGAATTGGGTCTGAGCTGCTCGAAAGCGCCGACTGGATTCCGGCTGGTTTTTCGGCCCAGGGTGAACTCGGCCAGCATGATGGGGGTGCCGATTGCGAAGATACAGACCAGATAAATGAGTACAAACGCACCGCCGCCGTTTTCCCCCACTATATAAGGAAACTTCCAGATATTGCCGAGTCCGACCGCAGACCCGGAAGCGGCCAGGATGAACCCCAGGCGACTGCCCCAGAACCCGCGCTGATTATTGTTTTCAGTCTTCATGCAAATGGGGGTATATTTTTATAATGTGTATTTCATTAAGTGGTCGGCGATTCGCGCCAATCCTTGCACGGGTTTTTCTCCATTGGAAAATAAAATAAAAAAAATCATAGAGAATATTCCCAAGCTACCCGGGATTTATATCATGAAGGATTCCCGGTCGGAAATTCTTTATATAGGCAAGGCCAAAGTTCTCAGGAACCGCGTACGATCCTATTTCCAGAGCTCGCGTATGTTTCATCCCAGGACAAGATTGTTTTTGGATAAAGTCCGCGATATCAAGTTCTTGACTACGACAACGGAAGCCGAGGCGCTGATTCTCGAAAGTAACTTTATAAAGAAACACCAGCCTCGCTACAACGTCCTGCTTAAAGACGACAAGCATTATCCCTATATACGTTTGACCACGCAGGAGAAATTTCCGCGGCTGGAGGTGGTGCGCCGGATACGCAAAGACCGTGCGACCTATTTTGGCCCTTATACCATGGTCAAGGAAGTGCGTGAAACAATTCGGCTGATTTATAAAATTTTTCCGCTGCGACAGAGTAAGGACAAGCTGGACGGCACTGCTCTACGCCGCCCCTGCCTCAACCACCAAATGGGCCGGTGCCTCGCCCCGTGCGCCGGAAAGGTTTCCCCCAGTGAATATGAGAAAGTGGTGGTGGATGTCGAGTGGTTCCTCAAAGGGAAAAACGCCACGCTCCTGAAAAGCCTGAAGGCGGGGATGGAATCGGCATCTCAAGAAATGCGTTACGAAGAAGCCGCGATATTCCGCGACAAAATCCAGGCCGTGCAAACGGTGCTCGATAAACAGAAAATCATTTCAACCTCCCTGCAGGATCAGGATGTCGTTGCCTATTGTTCCGAAAAGGACCAGGCCATGGCGCAGGTCCTGATTATCCGTGCCGGAAAAATGCTGAGTGAAAAAATATTCAAGCTGAAATCGCAAAACGAAATGGAAGAAGATGAAACCCTGTCTTCTTTTCTTAAACAGTATTATGCGGAAGAGGTGGTTTTGCCCGCCGAAGTATTATTGCCCCATCCTGTTGAAGACTCCGATTTGATCGCCGACTGGTTGTCAGAAAAAAAGGGAACCCGGGTGAAGCTCGAAGTTCCTGTAATAGGTAAAAAACGTGACTTGGTGAGAATGGCGGAAGAAAACGCCCGCTTTGCCATGAGAATGGAGCGCGACAAGGGGGATGTCGGTACCCGCTCGTTGGAAGAACTGCAAACGGCCCTGGGCTTGAAACATTTCCCTGAAGTGATTGAGGGGTTCGACTTGTCCAACATATCGGGGCGCCACGCAGTGGGCTCCATGGTGGTTTTTGAAAATGCCATAGCGGAAAAATCAAAATACCGTCGCTACAAAATCTCCACCGTTAAAGGCATTGACGATTATGCCATGCTCCGAGAGGTGATGATCCGCCGTTATCGCCGTCTCCTCGACGAAGAAAAGCCCCTGCCCAACCTGGTGCTCATTGATGGCGGCAAAGGCCATTTGAATTCCGGTCGTGAGGTTTTTGAGGCTTTGGGGCTTCTTGACCGAGTGGACCTCGCCTGCATCGCCAAGGGAAAATATCGTAACAATCTGGATACAGACGAGGTCCACTTACTGTGGAAAAAGGACCCGGTACTATTCAAAGAGAACTCTCCCTCCCGATTTCTCATGCAACGCATTCGTGATGAGGCACACCGATTTGCCATTTCCTATCACCGCCGGTTACGCGGCAAGGAGGCTTTGAGTTCTCCGCTGGAAAATATTCCTGGAATCGGGAAAAAACGCCGGTTACTGCTTTTGAAACAATTTGGCAGTCTGGAAAATATCCGCAACGCATCTGTGGAGAAATTGATCGCACTGCCGGGAATCACCCGATCTCTGGCAGAAAAACTGCGGACAGATACCGACTAAACTAAATTTGAAGTTGTGCCGATAAGACAGCGTGTATAATGTCCCCTGAGGGTTCCTATTTATTTGGACATTTCCTCCAGGGCAACCACTAGGCGTGGGGCCAACTAGCAAGACCTTTTTGAGCCGAGAAAAACAGTTTTTCGCCAGAGAGTTGTTGCTATCTGCCCCCGGCGGTTCGCCGGTGGCCAAAAGCATTTTTTAGAGATGTCCTATTAGAATATAGCCTGGGAACCCGGTTCCCTGTGTGAATCAGGAGGGTTAAACGAATGCGTGGTATTTCAAGAGCAACAAGTTATCTTTTGAGCGGAATGTTTTTGCTGGTTTTTGTTCCCGGAACAAGCTGGGCTCAGGTATCAGATAAGTTTTTAAACGAGGCCAAAACGCTGGCAAAACTGGAAGACGATTTTTTCAAAAAACGTTTGAGCAGTGATTTAAAGGGGGCTTATAACTATCAGCACCCTGCTTATAAAGAAAAAATCTCGATAGAGGAGTTTTTATATTTTGAGGGCCGAGTGGCATCGGATTACCGGAATGGAGCCCAGGCCCATATTTCGGGGAGTATGATCCCGCCCTTGAAGCACATTAAAAATAATCCGGGGAAAAGGGATGTCCTCGGTTTTCCCCGTCCCTACCATTACAAATGGTACACAAATCCTTTTGTTAAGGTACAGCGTTATACCCTGGATCGGATTTCCATCAGTGAAGATGGCCGATACGCAATGGTGGAAATCATGCTCAAGGGCAGGGAGCGGTTAAACCCAGCACTGGTAAGAGGAGATATTGCGTTTGACATGGCCCGTCCCCATATTGACTATTGGGAAAAGGTGGATGGGAAATGGGTGATAACGGTATTGGTCGAGCACTCTTCAATAAGCGGTGGCATGAAAACCTTGTATTTTATCCCTAATAATAATGATGCCTGGGAAAAGAAGGAATATGTTCATATCGACCCGGCCAGCTTGCTGGCAGAACCCGATCCCGTGCGTCATGCCTTGAATGGAAAACATTAATTCCCTATGAGCGTTGACCTGCCGTTTCATAAATCCTGGTTGGAGGAAGAGGAGCACCGGGAAGTTGAAGATACCCTGAACTCCGGCTGGCTAACCACGGGTCCCAAAGCCCAAAAATTCGAAGAAGCTTTTAAGGACTACATCGGTTGCAAACATGCGGTGGCCTTGAACTCGTGCACGGCAGGGTTGAACCTGGCGCTTACGGTGCAAAACTTTGCCGAAGGGGATGAGGTGATCACCACCCCGATGACGTTCCCCGCCACTACAAATGTGATTCTTCTTCAGAGATTGAAACCGGTTTTTGCAGATATCGAACCGGGAACCCTCACTATTGATCCCAGGAAAATAGAAGCCAAAATAACTCCCCGTACCCGCGCCATCATTCCTGTTCATTTCGCCGGTCATCCTTGTGATATGACCCCCATTCAGGAATTGGCCGACCGGCACAAACTCGTCATCATTGAAGATGCTGCCCATGCGCTGGAGTCCGGATACAAGGGAAAAAAAATCGGCAACCTCGGTAATGCCACGGCTTTCAGTTTTTATGCCAACAAAAATATCACCACCGGTGAAGGCGGTATGCTGGTAACCAATGACGATGCCCTTGCCGAGACCATCCGCATCATGCGCCTACAGGGGATCAGCCGCGACGCCTGGAAACGCTATGGCAAAAGCGGGTTCTCTCATTGGGAGCATACCCTGGCCGGACATAAATGTAATATGTCCGACCTCAACGCCTCGATCGGAATGCACCAGATTAAAAAGGTGGAACGGTTCATGACATTACGCAAAAAATATGTATCGATGTATGATCGTGCTTTTGCTGATGTTGCGGAACTGGAAACCCTCGCTGTCCGAGACTATGCCACCCATGCCCATCATCTTTATGTGATCAGTCTCCATTTGGAACGCTTGACCATAGACCGAGATGGATTTCTGGATGCCATTCAATCTACGGGTATCGGGGTAGCCCTGCATTATGTGGCTCTACACCTTCAACCTTATTATGTGAAAAACTTCAATACCAAGCCCCAGGATTTTCCCATTGCGTCCAATTATTCCGAGCGGGTCATCACCCTTCCCTTATATCCAAAAATGTCTTCCGCAGATGTTGAACGCGTGATCGGGACCGTGAAGGACCTCATCAAAAAGTTCCGTCGCTAACCGGCGAGCCGCCGGTGGCAGTTGGCGATGGCTCGTTGACCGAGATAGCTTTTTGCTAGCCAGCAAAAGTCATTGTTCATTTCCTCCGGGCGTCGCCCGGTGGTATAACGTGTCATGGACAAGTTGATAGCCTTTTTAAAAGAGAAGTTTGACAGACGGTTATCCCGTTTAAAAGAGATCCTCGCCGAGTTCATCCGTAAGGGCGAGAAAAGCCCGGCTCCTGAAGAGGCCCCCACACGTTCTCCCTCCGAGCTCAAAATCCTTGCGGAAGTGCTCAAGGGCACGCTGCAAAAAAATCCAAAAGACCTTAAAGCTCTTTACAGCCTTGGGGAGGCGTATATAGAAATGCACCGATACGGAGAGGCCATCACCCCTTTACGGGAATTGGTAAAAATTGTTCCCGATCATAAAAGCGGACTTTTGCAGTTGGGACGGGCGCAGATGGAAATGGGCCGTGATGAGTCCGCTCTGGAAAATCTTGAGGAGGCGCTTCGTCTCGATCCGGAAAGCCAGGTGGTCAAAAAGACTCTTTGCCAGGCACATAGCAACCGGTCTACCGCGTTCGGGAGAATAAAGAACCAGAAACAGTCCGAGCACCATTTTCATGAAGCAATGAAAATCATCCCCGATTTTGGGCCCGCCCACCTTTCAATGGGAATCTGTTATACGGAGTTGGGACGTTACAAAGACGCCCTGGCGAAAATTAAAGAAGCTCTAAAGCTGGACAAGAACCTGGCGGTGGAGGCGAATTACCGCTTCGGAGAAGTGTACACCAAGCTGAAAGACAACAGAAAAGCCATCAAGCATTATAAGGAAGCCATCTCAGTGGACCCTTCCGCCGCCCTGCCCAACCTGAGATTGGGGATGCTCTATTACAAACTGAAAAAATATAAAGATGCGGTGGAACCATTGCGTAAGTCGATCATGCAAAGCCCCAAATACGCAGCGGAAGGTTATTTCCGGCTCGGCATATCACTGATGAAACTCAAACATTACAAGCCAGCAGAAGAACCTTTGCGCAAGGCGGTAGAACTGAGTCCGGATAACGAGTTGGTCAATGATGCTCTGGCCGAAAACCTTTTCCAACTCAGCACCTTTCTAAATGAAGATGCAAAACCGGGAGAGAAAATCGATCTGTTGCGGGAAGTGACTTTTTATAATCCCGAACATGTCAAAGCCCATGAACAGCTTGGCTATGCTTATGACGAAACATTGAATGGCACGAAGGCCATTTCCCATATCCTTATTTCCCAGCGGTTTTTAGTCGAAAAAAAAATGATGAAACAACTTGCCGAATCCCGTGACACCCTGCATGCGCTCTATAAAAAATACAAAATGGGCCCCGAGGACTTCAAGAATGTCACCACCCCCCGAAAAAACTACTAGCGGGGCAGGCCCCGCGGCCAATGTGGCGGTGACGCTCACGCGACCGCCTGTTGCAATAAGAATAGCTTCCCCCCTGTGTTAATTCTTCATTAGCCTTTACCCTTTTAGGGCATGAAGGTTTATGAAGAGGATATCACGCAGGGGGAAGCTTGTTATCTCTGTTCATCTGTGTCTATCTGTGGTTGAAAGATTTTTTTACCCGATGCTCTGGAATATGCGTATCAACTTTTCTACCGAGCCGGACTGCAGGGCTTTAAAAATTTTTTCTACCTGCTGGGACAATTCTTTTTCACTTTGGAATTTCAGTTCCAGTTTTAACTCGTTGCTCTCGAATGTTTGCTGAAACTTGAGACGGGTTTTATCATCCAGCTCCATTTCATCGAGAGTGCGAGCGACCTGCTTTCTCATATCGGATAGAACCGGATAACGCCGGTTGGTAAGAACCTGGTGGATTTTGTCATACTGTTGTGGAGGAGTCAGGCCCGATATCCCCAGAATCTTTTTGATATCGTCCTGGGATAAAATATTTCCCGTTGTGGTGTTATCTCTTGTAGCGATTTCATCAAGGAGTTCTAAAAGTTCCCGCCATTTATTAACCCCCGGTTTTAGGGTTGAAAACAGGTTTTCCGCCGCCGTCCTACTTTCTTCGTTCCATTTGTAAAATGTGCTGAAGGTTTTAACCGGAACTCCGGCACGGTGCAGGAGTTTTTTTAATTTGAGGCTCAGTGTTGCAACGGAGGATAAGTCCAGAAATATTTTTTTACTGCGTTCCAGTTCCAGTAAAGGCATATACTCTTCAATAATGGTTTCATCAGAAATTCCAGCATGCTTGAGTTTGTTTAGGATGAGTCCCTTTTCAATATCGCTATAATGCCGTTGCCCGAAATTTTCGTTCAGGTTTATGACCAATCGCGATGCATCATCTATTTCAGGTATGATGAAGGCGGGGATGCTGGTCAAGCCCGATCGGGGGGCCGCCTGGAAACGCTTGTGCCCACTGACTATGGCGTAACGATTCCCGGATGGACAGACGGAAATAGGGTGCCGGATACCGATCACTTTGACCGAGTCGGTTAACTTTTCCGGACAGCCGTCCAGCGAGAAATCCGTCAACCGGTCTTCAGGGTCGATATCTGTTAATGGGATTTCGGAAACATCAGAAAGTTTGATTTTCATGCAATCGATCCAAAAAATATTATGGACCATCACCCTGGGGTTGATTCTTTCCGGTTGTATGGAAAAAATTCCCGAAGGTATGGTTCTGATTCCTTCGGGAGAGTTTACCATTGGAACCAACCAGACGGACGAGGAAAACCACGCGCTTTCTTTGGGGCTCCACAAACCCTGGTTTGCCGATGAATCTCCTGAGCGGCGCATCGACATTGCCGATTTCTACATCGACCGCTACGAGGTTACAAATTTAAAATATTATATTTTTTGCCAGGCCACCGACCACAAACCGCCGCGTTACTGGAAGGGCCAGAGGTTTCCCGAAGGGCAGGATAACCTGCCGGTGATCGAAGTGAATTATTTTGACGCCAGTGACTACGCGAAATGGGCTGGCAAGCGATTGCCCACTGAAACAGAATGGGAAAAAGCCGCAAGGGGTCGAGCCGGATTCATCTACCCCTGGGGAGATGACTTCATGCCCGGTGTGGCGAACTTGGCCCTTTCTCCGAGAAAGAAAAAAGGTCAGGGCCTCAAACCGGTGGGCAGTTTCCCCAAAAGTGCCAGTCCTTATAAGGTTCAGGATATGGTTGGCAACGTCTGGGAATGGGTTTGGGAGTATTATCAACCTTATCCCGGAAACACGTTTAAAACTCCAGACTATGCAAAGAAACAGATCGTGGTGCGTGGGTTGTCGTATATGGGAGTGGGGCATTTCAGTAAAAAGGAATTTTTAAAGGTTGTTTCCCTTAAAGCCCGTGCTTCTTACCGCGAGCATCTCAACCCACTGGCGCGGAAAAAGGATGTGGGTTTCCGATGCGCGAAGGACCGCCCCTCGTTTATGCAAAGGGTTTTCGGAACCAAGCCATCCCAGCCCGAGAAATCCCATTGAATATATGGTCAATTCAAGGTAGGTTGACGTTTTTGAAAGTTTTTTTCACGGTAAGTTGAATGAAGATTTATTATTTCATAATCCTTTTATTTTCTATTCTGTTGTTGCCTGTAAACGGATCAGCCCAGGAGGATCTTCTGGAAATCCTTCGTGATAACGGAACCATTACCCGAAAACAATACGAAAAATTGAAGCGGGAGAAAAAGGCTCCCGTTGGTAAAAAGGTCGAGGAAGGATTTCGGCAAAAATCTTCGGACTTCCAGTTTCGCATTGGAGGCCGCTTGCAACTGGATGCCGCGGTTTATGATGAGGAAGACCGGGATTTGGGAAGCGGGACCAAAGTCCGCCGAGCGCGCCTGTTTTTTGCCGGAAAAGTTTATGAGGATTGGAAATTCAAATCACAGATTGATTTTGCCGACAATGTGGTTTCCGTTAAGGATGCCTACATCGCTTACTCCGGTTTTGAGAAGACGGTTGTCAAGATCGGTAATTTCAAGGAGCCTTTCAGTCTCGAGGAGTTGACCAGTTCCAAGTACATCCCTTTTATGGAAAGAGCGTTGCCGAACACCTTTGTGCCGGGAAGAAATATTGGTGTGGGGGTTTTTACTTATGGGGATCACTGGACTGCGTCCGGCGGAGTCTTTGGGGAAGGACCCGGAGACACCCGAATTGATGGGGAAGGTTATGGCGTGACCGGCCGGTTGACCCTTTCTCCCGTACATGAAAAAACACAGGCGGTTCATCTTGGTGTTGCGGTGGCGTTTCGGGGGGTATCTGATGACTTGCAGAGTGTGAGTTTCAGTTCCAAACCGGAATCGGCGGTGACTTCGATCAGTCTGGTGGATACCGGGGATATTGGTCAGGCACTTTCTTATGTGAACACTGTAGTGGAGGCAGCGGTGGTCTGTGGGCCGTTTTCTGTGCAGGGCGAATATTTTTACTCAACTGTCAGGCGAAAGGCCAATTTTTCCGATGTGGATTTTCAGGGCAGTTATATTTTTGCAAGTTGGTTTTTGACCGGCGAGTCGCGGAATTATAAACATAAGAGCGGAGCGTTCTCGCGCATAAGACCCAATAACAATGCCGGTCAGGGTGGAGTGGGCGCCTGGGAACTGGGCCTTCGATATAGCCAGATTGATTTGAATGACGATGTCATCTTTGGAGGAGAGGAGGAAAACATAACACTTGGCCTCAACTGGTATGTCAATCCTCTGATTCGGTTTATGGCCAATGTGGTTTTGATCGACACCGACCCGAAAGCCGGGAACGAAGAGGTCACCGCATTTCAAATGCGGGCACAAATTGAGTTTTAGCAGGGTGACAGTTTTTTCTACTCAAAAGAGTTTTTCAGTACTCTGTCATAGATGTAATTTGAAAAACGAATGGAATAAAAATGAAATTTGATGAATTTTTAGGAACCCAGGTACTTCTCCTGGATGGAGCCATGGGAACCATGGTGCAAAACCTGACGTTGGAGGATTCCGCATTCGGCGGTCCCGCGTATAAAATGCTGACCGACCTTTTGATCTTTTCCCGTCCGGATGAGCTGGAAGGTATACACCTGAAATATTTGCAGGCGGGGGCCAACCTGATCGAGACCAACACTTTTGGGGCTTCTCCTCTGCGTTTGGCCGAATTCGATTTTAAGGATATTGACCTGGCCGATATCAAAGCCATTCCGAAAGACCTGGACCTTAAGGCATCGGATTATTCTGCCATCACCTGGCACTTGAATGTTGAGGGGTGCCGAATCGCCAGAAGGGCGATAGACCGGTATAAAGCCTCGTCGGACTATGATGGGCGGCCTTTGTTCATTGCCGGTTCCATCGGGCCTTCCAATTATGTCATTTCCAAGACCGAGGCCGATCTCAAAAAAGCCACCTGGGCCCAAATTGTTGACAACAATAAAAAGCAGGTCCTGGGTTTGATCGAAGGCGGTGCCGATGTTCTTTTGTTTGAAACGCAACAGGATATTCTGGAGTTGAAGGCTTCACTGATCGGAGCCAACAAAGCTTTCGAGGAATCCGGTAAAAAGCTTCCCATTATCGCCCAGGTCACGGTGGATAATTTTTCCAAAATGCAGATTTTTAATACCGATATTCATGCGGCCTATGTTGCTGTGCAGGGCATGGGAATTTCTGCCTTTGGCATCAACTGCAATACCGGCCCGGAGCTGATGCAAAAAACGGTGGAAAAACTGAGTCGAGTCTGCCGTCACCCCATATCCATCGTGCCCAATGCCGGGCAACCGGTTTCTGAAGATGGCAAAACCTGCTACAAGCTGCAACCTGAAGAAATGGCGGATTATGTCGAACGTTTCGTAACAGAATTCGGGGTCGCCATTGTTGGTGGCTGCTGCGGAACCACTCCGGACCATATTCGTGCCCTGTCTAACCGGTTGAAGGGTGTCGTGCCACAACGGACTTTACCTGCCAGCAAGGTTTATGTTTCGGGTCCGCAGGAAGCGGTGGTCCTGGACAGTTCGGAGGGCTTGGTTCGCATTGGGGAAAGGCTGAACGTAAGGGGCAGTAAAAAGGTACGCGAAGCGGTGGAGAGGGACGATGGAATTCAGATGACCATTTTGGAAGAGGTGGTGCAAGAGCAGGTCAAGGATTTGGGAATCGATATCATTGATGTTTGTATGGACAGCAATGTCGTGGAAACCGAAGTGGTATTGCCCGAAATAATTTATGCATTGACCAGTGACTTTAAGGGCGTCATGTGCCTCGATTCCTTTTCGGTGGAGGCACTCCAGAGCGCTATCGAAACCTATCCGGGAAGGCCGATTATCAATTCCATCAGCCTGGAAGAATATAAAGAGGGGGTGAGCAAGTTGGAGGCGGTGTTGTCTCAAACCGCGGAACATTGTCCCCTTTACATTGCTTTGGTGAACGGGCCAGAAGGGCCGGGCCAGACCGCAGATGAAAAATATGAGTTGGCCGCAGAAATTGTGAAACAGGCTGGAGAAAAATTTAATGTGACACCCGACCAAATTCTTATTGATGTCAATGCCTACCCCATCGGATCGGAATCGGTGGAGGGTCTTAACTTTTGTGCTGAGACTTTAAAATGCCTGCCCCGCATCAAGGCCATTCATCCGGATCTTAAAACCAGCATGGGTGTGGGCAACCTGACCAACGGGCTCGCCGCCAAGCCATATATGCGAAAGGTGCTGACCAGTGTTTTCCTGGACGAAGCTAGAAAGGCCGGGCTGGACTGCGCAATTTTGAATCCGCACCATTATGTTCCACTTGAGAGCCTGCCGGAAAATGATGTGGCCCTGGCCTTGCGGGTCATCCTGGATCGCGACATGGATTCCTTTGAGGAGTTAGAAGAGATTGCGTTGACCAAAAAAACAGGTGTGAAGGTCAAAAAGGTCGAATATCAGGATCTTGTTCTGGAAGAAAGCATTTGCCAGCGGATCAAGGACGGCTTTAAACAAAAAGAGGAAGGAAATATTGAAAAAGATGGTGGTGTTTTTCCTTACACAGACCGCATTGTGGTGGATGTCGCCAAAGCTATCGAAACCCATGCGCCGCTGGATTTTATAAGCGGTCATCTCATGATAGCCATGCGCGAGTTGGGAGATGCTTTTGGCCGGGGAGAAGTGAGCCTGCCGCATCTTTTAAAAAGCGCCGATGTGATGCGCCATGTGATGCTGTTTCTCGAAAGCTTCATGCGTTTTCAGAGCGGGGTCGAACCCGGTGCTGAGATTGACTATAAAGGGGTGGTGGTGATTGGCACCGTTTATCAGGATGTGCATAGTATCGGCAAGGACCTGGCGAAAACCTTGCTGGAAAATTATGGCTACCGGGTGATTGATCTTGGGGTTCAGGTTCCGCTGGACCGGTTCATTGACACAGCCGAGCAGGAAAGCGCCGATGCCATCGGCATGAGCGCCTTGCTGGTACAAACCTCCAATCATATGATAACGGTCGCTCGTATGTTGCTCGACCGAAAATATTCCATTCCCATTCTTATTGGTGGGGCTCCTGTTAATAACCGCCATGCCGGGTATGTGGCGATGCATGGCGGCGAAGATATGGAAGCGATCATGGACAATGTTTTTTACTGCAAAAGCGGAATGGATGGCGTCAACATCATGGGCCAGCTTATGGACTCTGCTAAGCGGTCTGTTTTTCTGAAAGAAAACCGCAAACAGCTTTTGCGCGAATATCAACGGGCAAAGGGAATTCAGGCGGAAAAAGATAAACTTTTACAGACCCTGCCGCGAAGAAAAGTCTCTTTCAGGCATCATGAAGTTCCTTCAGAAGGATATGGAATTCACAAGGTCGAGTTCAAACTGCATAAGCTTGCAGCAAGCATGGATAAGAAAAGTTTGTATTCGTTAAATTGGAAGTTCGGTAAAAAATCATCCTGGGTTTTAAAGGGCGTGACCTTGCAACAACTTCAGGATTTACAAAAAACCTGGATTGAAAAAGCGGAACAGAACGGATGGATCGTTCCTAAAGCACGGTTTGCGCTTTTCCCGGCGCAATCGGATGGCGATGAAGTCATTATTTGCGATCCGCAAAACCGGGAAAAAGAGTTAGCTCGAATCCGGTTCGATGTCTGCATCGGAAAGGGGAGGAAGGATATCTTTTCGGTGGGGCAGTATTTCCATACCAAAGCCTCTGGACAGTGGGATGTGATTGGATTGCAGATTACCACCGCTGGAAACAAGGTCGAAGCGGGTGTTGAAGGGTTCAAGGCGCAGAATGACAGCGAGTCGGCGTTATACCTGCAGGGGTTGAGCGACCGAGTGGCTGAGGACCTTGCGGAATACATCCATCAACTGCTTCGCCACGGAAGTGGAACGAAAAAAGATTATCGGGGCCAGCGTTATAGTCCAGGTTATCCAGCAATAACGGATTTGTCTTACAATCGTCTTATCTGGGAACTTCTCGAAGCGGAGGATATTGGAGTGACCCTGACATCAGCAAATGAGTTTTACCCACCCAGTACGACTGCGGCGGTGGTCTGTTTTCATAAAGATGCCAGCTACAACTAGCCGCCGGTCTCAAGCGGCCGGTGGCAAATTGCAATAGCTTTTTGAACCGAGATAACTCTTTGCTCGCGGACGTGATATTTGAACTTAGCTCTTACCCTTTCAGGGCATGAAGGCAAATGAAGAGGACATCACGCGTGCCCCGCAGGGGTAAAAAGCGATTGTACGCTGGCCCCACGTCTAGTGGGCGCCACGCTGGTTTTTCCCGTTCAACTCAGGTTTCAAGTCCCTGCAATTTTTGGCCGATAAGGAATCACGCGCCAGGCCCGGATTCGCTGGTTTGGCGGGTTGCAAGATGGCGGTACAACTCTATGAAATATAAGGCTTTAGCGCGGAAGAGCTGAGAGGAAATAAATCCTTTCTATAATTGACATCATTTGTTAAGATAATGGGACGGTTACCCAATTATAAAACAGGGATCTCCCCGCAGGTTTTACCCTTTGGGGTTCCTTATCAAATTATAAATCCGCTATTTTTGAGGCAATTTGAATCATGTTTAAGCGATTCACCGAGAGAGCGCGAAGAGTCATCATCCTTGCTCGCGAGGAGGCAGAACTTTATCGCCATGAGTATCTAGGCACAGAACATATTTTGCAGGGTGTTATTAAGGATGGCGGGGGCATAGCTATTGCCATAGTTCAAAAAAGCGGTGTGGATATGACTCAGTTGAAAAAGGAACTGGAAAAAAATCTGCCTCGCAGTTCAAATTCTCTGATCATCGGGGATATTCCTTTCACCTCCCGAGCCAAGAAAGTTTTGGAGTTCGCGGTGGAAGAGGCCCGATCTCTGAATCATAATTATATTGGTACCGAGCACCTTCTTCTGGGTCTTTTGAAGGAGAAGGAAGGGGTTGCCTGCCGCGTTCTGAACAGTTTCGGCATGTTCTTTGATGATGTCCGGGAAAAAATTGTTGATATGTTCAAAGAACCTACTGAGAGCAACCGCGAAGTGGGCAAGACTCCGACCCTGGATGAATTCAGCCGTGACTTGACCAAAATGGCATTGGACGGAAAGCTGGACCCGATCATTGGCCGGGCCAAGGAAATCGAGCGGGTGATCCAGATTCTCAGTCGCCGTACGAAAAACAATCCGGTATTGATTGGTGAACCCGGTGTAGGTAAAACCGCGATCGTTGAGGGCCTGGCCCAGCTTATTATTGAACGGGAAGTGCCGGATACGCTTTTCGATAAACGGGTGGTTTCGCTTGATTTGGGTTCCCTGATTGCGGGCACCAAGTATCGCGGACAGTTTGAAGCCCGTCTCAAAGGCATCATGAAGGAAATCATCCAGAATGACAGCGTCATTTTATTTATTGACGAACTGCATACCTTGGTGGGAGCGGGAGCCGCTGAAGGTTCGGTGGACGCATCCAATATGCTCAAGCCGGCTCTGTCCCGAGGCGAGATCCAATGCATCGGCGCGACCACTCTGGAAGAATACCGAAAATACATTGAGAAAAACGGCGCACTGGAAAGGCGTTTTCAGCCCATCATTGTGAATCCGCCGACGGTGGATGAAACCGTTGAAATTATCAAGGGGCTTAAGGTTGCATATGAACTGCATCACAAGGTCAAAATCACCGATGAATCAATTGTCACTGCTGTTCGGTTTGCGGAGCGATACATCAGCGACCGGTTTCTCCCTGATAAAGCTATTGATGTGATTGATGAGGCGGGGTCCAGGGTGCGTCTGCGTAAGATCACCCAATCTCCTGAAATGAAAAAAATTCAGCGCGACATAGATATTGTCGTGCGCGACAAAAAAGTCTGTATCGAAAATCAGGAATTTGAAAAGGCCGTTGAGTTGCGTGACAAGGAGGAAGAGTTACGCGATAAGTTGGATGTGGTGAAGGCCGACTGGGATAAGGGTCGTGATGCCAGTGAGCCCTGCATTACCGAAGATGATATTGCCGATGTTGTTTCCAGCATGACCGGAATTCCGCTTTCTCGGATTGAGGAGAAAGAAAGCGTACGCTTGCTGAACATGGAACAAGAATTGGCCGGTAAAGTGGTAGGGCAGGGAGAGGCTATCAAAGTTCTTACCAAGGCGATCCGCCGGTCCCGCTCGGGTTTGAAAGATATGAAAAGGCCCATTGGAAGCTTTCTCTTTCTCGGCCCAACCGGTGTGGGGAAAACAGAGTTGGCGAAGGTTCTGGCCGAATTCCTGTTTGGCAATGAAGACGCGCTTATCCGGCTTGATATGTCGGAGTATATGGAAAAATTCAATGTGTCTCGCTTGACGGGTGCGCCTCCGGGTTATGTCGGCTATGAGGAAGGCGGCCAGCTGACAGAAAAGGTACGCCGTAAGCCTTATTCGGTAATCCTCTTTGACGAAATCGAAAAAGCCAATCCGGATATTTACCATCTCCTTTTGCAGATCATGGACGATGGTCGTCTGACCGATAGTTATGGCCGAGTAGTGGATTTCAAAAATACGGTGGTAATTCTAACGTCCAACATTAGTTCCCGAATGCTTGAGAAGGGAACCAGTCTGGGATTCCACGACAGCGATGAAGACCTCAGCTATGACAAGATGCAAAAGGAACTGAAGCAGGACTTGAAAAAGACCTTCAATCCCGAGTTTCTCAACCGGTTGAGCGAAACGGTAGTCTTTCGTCCTTTGGAATTGGAAAATATTGTCAGTATTCTCGATGTTCAGTTGAATGCTCTCAACGAGCAATTGATTCAGCAGGGGCTGACCCTTGATGTGACTCCAGATGCGAAGAGATGGCTGGCGGAAAAAGGCTTTGATCCCCATTTTGGCGCCCGGCCTTTGAAACGCGCCATTCAAAAGCATTTGGAAGATATCTTATCTGATGAAATGCTGAAAGGTCGTTTCGCTAATGGGGGGCTCATTGAGGTGAGCTTGCAGGATGACAGCCTGGTTTTTGTTGAAAAGTCGGGAGCCCTTAATGTTGGTTGAGAATTTTTTCTTCGCTTGAACGGAGCGATGATGATAAAAAATATATAAAGTATTAAGTTTCAGCAAGTTATACTGCTGGGGCTTAATACTTTTTTTTGCCTGAAAACTCGGGCGCGAATTTACCCTGATAACTCGTAAAATTTCAGATAGTTCTGGCTAAATGGTGAAAAAAGCCCACATTTTTTTTGCGGTTCTGATAGGCGTAACTCTTCTTGTCACAGCCTCCTTTTCGTTTGCTCAGGAAGGCGAGAACATCCAGTCCGTAAAGGTGATAGGGAACAAGCGGATTGATGAATCCACCATTCTCTATTATATCAAGTCCAAGCCCGGCACCTTGCTTTCCAAAAGACAGATCCGTGAAGATATTG
>JAPKCW010000185.1:0-3861 GCA_028822815.1 Nitrospinaceae bacterium
AACCTTCATGCCCTGAAAGGGTAAAGGCAAATGATGAGCATAACTCGCTGGACCCATTGTGCAATAGCTTTTTATTTTTCTCGGCTTGTTGCGTTATTGCCCTATTCCTCCGGGCGGGGCCCGGGCTTCTTTAATACCACAAAATCATACTCGTTGTTAAAAACCAATTTGAACCCCATGTTTTTTTCCAACCACTGGAAAAACTCGGTGCAGTAAAAAATAATATGAGTCGGATCGCGTTTATAAAACCAGTCGGCGAAAATATCGGGTAGGAGCTCCTTGTCCCCAGCCGGATAAAACCGGGTCATGATCGCGAGAACCCCTCCTGGAATTACCCGGTCGGCAACGAGCGGAATTTCCTGAGCCGGGTTCCTGAAATGCTCAAAGGTTTCCGTGGAGATGACAAGGTCATAACGCTTGTCCAAACGGATGTCGGGGAAAAAATTTGGGTCATAGCCGTCAGTCTTAATTCCCTGTCTTTCCAGCAGGGTTTTTAGAACGGGTTCATAGCCACAGCCATAATCCAGTGCCGATTTAATTTCGTATGCCTGAAGAATGGAAAGCTTTTCCTGAAACATCTGGACATAGCCTTCGTTCTCAAGGCTGTTTTCGTGTTCCAGATAGCGTTTGACCTCTTCGTCTGGGGAAATATGGAAGCGGGCAGGAACGGATATTGCCAGGCACTGTGAGCAGAGCCAGTATTCCCGGTTTTCTCCGGAGGCCAGATAACGGGCTGAAAAATCACATACCGGACATTTCATTGGCAAAACTCTCCTGAGTCTTCCTGGTTGGGAGCGGGATTTTCCTTGATTCTTTCCATCTGCTCTATGATAATCGTTTGATCTAGAGGGTGAATAATTCGTTCTATCCTGCTTCAACAAACCAAAAGGGCATCTCTAAAAATTATTTTTGGCCATGAGCGATCCTTATGAAATAAGGGTCTGCGAATTGCCGTAGAAAAAATTACCGAATTAATAGAGATACTCTAAACTCAGGGAAATTGTCGAATGGTTGCTTTTCTCAATGGTAATGGCCTTCGCCCCGGTCATGTGATTAAAATTAAGGGTGATTTATATCGTGTTATGTCGGCCGAACATCGCACTCCAGGAAAAGGCAAGGCCTCCATGCAGACCAAGCTTAGAAAATTGAAGGATGGAACGCAAACAGAAATCAAGTTTCGCGCCGATGAGTCGGTTGAACGCGCCGAAATGGAACAAGTCGAGATGGAATATTTGTATGATGATCCTTCGGGCCTTTGTTTTATGAACTGCGAAACTTATGAGCAGATGTTTCTGGATGAAAAAATCATAGGCGATGACAAAAAATTCCTTCTGCCTAATGCCCGAATAATGATCGAGTTTTGTGATGACAGTCCTATTGGTGTGTCTTTCCCCGAAGGCGTGGAACTCAAGGTGACCGATACCGATCCCCCTCTGAAAGGGGCCACCGCTTCTGGTTCCGGAAAACCGGCAACACTTGAAACCGGCCTTGTTGTGACAGTGCCGCAGTTTGTCCAAATTGGTGAATTGGTGCGCGTTTCGACTTCCTCGGGAGAGTATTTGGAACGGGTGAAGAAATGATTCTGCAAACCGGAGAAGGAATGTTGCGTCCTGTTTGAGTTCGCTATGATTATATAGTCTCTTGTTTTTCCTGCGCAATAAAATTTGACTTAAACCGAGGATTTAATTAAAGTAAGCTGTTGATTTATTTAGAAGAAAATAAAATTTTACCTTTTGGCGTCCTGCCTTTGGGCCTCATTTTCCTGCGAAGAGGTTCCGTGTGCAAAATGTAATTTCTGATAACCCCATAAGCCTTGTTGAGTTGGTCGTGCAGTCGAGTTTGATGGCCAAAGGTGTCCTGCTTTTGCTCCTGATATTTTCCGTTGTATCATGGGCTATCATTATCAACAAGTTCAGAACCTATCGAGTGGCGAAAAATGAAAACGATCGATTTCTGGAAACTTTCTCGAAGACGGAAAACCTGACGCATATTTATAACTTTGCGAAAGAGTTGCGGGTCAGCCCCTTGGCCCGGATATTCCTGACTGGCTATCGTGAACTTTATATTTTTCAGGAGATGGCCAAGGAAGAACGTAAAAAGCGTGGGGAACCCCCAACGCCCGGGGGAGAGTCGGTAACCCCCAGAGACTTGAAAGGCATTAATCTTGCCCTCAATAAAACCATCAACCGAGAAGTGGAACGCCTGTCGCGCCGACTGGAGTTTCTGGCTACAACGGGAAGTACGACTCCCTTTATTGGGTTGTTTGGGACGGTTTGGGGAATCATGCATTCTTTCCGATCCATTGGGTTGCAGGGTACAGCCAGTATAGGGGGTGTGGCACCTGGAATCGCGGAGGCGCTCATCGCAACCGCCGCGGGGCTGGTGACGGCAATTCCGGCGGTCATATTCTTCAATTACTTTAATAACAAAATTGTACTCTTTACATCTGTTATGGATGATTTTACGCAGGATTTTGGTTACATGGCAGAAAAAAACTTTGTGCGGGAACCGGAGGAGGAAATATCACATGAAATTTCGTGACTTGTTAAGCAATCCTTCTCCCGGTTTTTGAAATAAAATCGTTTATGAGAAAACACCGAAGACCATATCTGGCGGAAATTAACGTGACGCCCTTTGTGGATGTCATGCTGGTATTGTTGGTTATTTTCATGATAACAGCACCACTCATGCAACACGGCATGGAGGTCCAGCTTCCGAAAGAATCAATCGCCCCAATTCCCATCAGAGAAATCCCAACTATTACTTTGAAGAGCAATAAAAAAATATTCTGGAAGCAGGAGGAACAGGCGAACCTGATGGGCTTAACCCGTAATGTGGAGCAGTATATCCAAGCCCATAAAGAAGGGGGAGTTTATCTGCGAGCGGACAAGACGCTGGACTATGGTTTCGTCATGCATGTATTATCCACTGTGAAGCAGGCTGGAGTGCAAAATATTGGGATGGTGACAGAACCTTAAGAGTCATGAAAGTCCGGTTTCCTCAGTCCTTTGATTTTAATCAGATGCTCGTGTTTTCTGTTTTCTGGCATCTTCTGATATTGACAGTTGTTTTGTTTCTTCCTAAACCCACGTTTCCAGAAAATACGGTTGTCCCGGCATTTATGGTGAATCTGGTCAGTGAACCGACTGGATATAAAGTGATTGCCTCAAAACCTTTGACACCTGGGGTAATTGCCAAGAAAGAGGTAAGTGCCAAAAAACCCAAGGCAAAAATAGTACCTGTAGAGAAAAAAATCGCTCCAAAAAAATCTGTAAATAAAAGTCGCGTTGCCAAGCCTCCTGCGATTAAAATTCCCAAGCCCAATAAAGCCCTGGAGGAACTGAAAAATTTGGAGGGAAAAGCAGTTCTGGCAACTCCGAACCTTGTTGAAGAACTGGACCAGTTGGCCCGACTGGAAAAACCAAAGATTAAACCTAAGGTTGCTGAACCGATTAAGCAGAAACCCATTGCTGAGAAAATCTTTCAGGACCTGGAGACCTTAAGGAATAAAAAGATCAATGATAAAAAGATCGTTGCTCCTGTTCCCCGGCATGAAGATATCTTGGAGAACTTTGAAGACCTTAAAATGAAAGAAAGTCTTTCCGAAGGACCTGCTTCTTTGGAGAAACAACAAGAATCTGTTACTGAGAGGAAGAAGCCTGAAAAGCCCAAAGTTCCTAAAGTGGATTTGTTGAAAGAGTTGGAACAGTTGGCCAAGCTGGATGCTTCACCCGTACTTGTTCCCGATGTGGAAAAAGAAGAGCCTGGAATTGAAGAAAAAATTCAGAAGAGTAGTGAATCCTTCAAGTCAGTGATTGAGAGGTTGGGTTCATTTTCGGTCAGCTCAGAACCGGTGAAGGT
>JAPKCW010000186.1:0-3814 GCA_028822815.1 Nitrospinaceae bacterium
GCAATGATGAGCGGGGAAGAAGACCCAATGTCCATATACATCAACTTATCAATAAAATTTTATCCGGCCAAAGTGTAATAGGACAGGTTCTGTTTTCGATTACAGATGAACTTAAAAACCTTTTTAACTGTCAGGCAGTTTCAGTGTATGCCGTTGACATGAATAAAAGGCAGATCTATACAAGAAATTTCAAAGTTGAAGGCCTTGACGAGATTCGAATAGACATAACCACTAGAAGCCTTGCAGGGTTTGTCGCTGCAACGGGTAAGACGCTTAATATAACTGATGCCTATAATGCAAAGGAATTGAAAACATTTCATCCCGATTTAAAGCTGGATAAAAATTGGGATGAAAAAATTAATTTCAGAACCAAATCAGCATTGGTGGTGGCCCTTCCTTACAACAAAAGATTAATGGGAGTAATGGAATGCTTGAATTACAAATCTGGAGAAAGGTTTGACGAAGGTGTAGTCCGCCAGGCCAAGGATTTATCAATAAGTCTAGGGCATGCCATGGCAAAGTTGGAAGCTGAGGACATCGAGTCTAAAATACCGACTACCACGCATGCAATCCATGCGGCTGGAACCATCGATGAGATTCTCCTTGAGCTACAACAGCCAATCCAGCAACTGTTTGATTCCGGATTAATCACGATTTACGCGGTTGATGAAATTAAAAATGAAATTTACTCTAAAATCAAATCAGGTAATAAGATAAATGAAATCAGGGTACCGATCTCTAAAAAAAGTATTTCCGGGTGCGTTGCCCTAACAAAAAAAGCGTTGAACATTTGCGATGCTTACGACGCGGAAGAGCTTAAAAAATTTCATCCAGACCTCAAGCACGACAGCTCCTGGGACAAAAAAACCGGGCTCCGCACTAAATCTACTCTGGTTTACCCCTTACTTCAGGGTGAAAATCTGATGGGTGTCCTGCAATTGGTAAACAAAAAATATGGCGACCGGTTTAGTAGTTTCGATGAAAGTAACGCCAAAAACTTGGCCCAGAGCCTTGCTCTGGCCTTTTTCAACCAGCAAAAATTCAACCGCGAAAAACGTACGAAATTTGGCTATTTAGTCGAAAGCGGAATCATTTCCCAGGATGAGTTGAATGCAGCCATATCCAAAGCACGCAAAAACCGAATAGATGTCGAAACAGTTCTTCTGAGTAATTTAAAGCTGAAACGAAAAGACCTTGGCAAATCGCTTGAACTTTATTACAGCGTTTCCTATCAGGGTTTCAACGATTCCATTGTTCTTCCCCAATCCAACTTTTCCGGGCTCAACAAAACTTATCTGGTAAAAAACCATTGGGTCCCCCTGCAAAACGATGAAACCAGTGTAATCATTTTGACGGACGATCCAGCCAACAAAGTACGAATCCAGAATATACAAATGATCTACCCTAAAAAGAAGCTGGAAATAAAACTGGGGTTAAAGGTCGATATTCGGGAATATCTGCTTTCGGCAATGACAGAGGAGGATGAAGCAATAACTGGTGGCGAAGAGGAAATTCAAACTGAAAAAATGTCCAGCCTTTTGGACGCGCTAGAAGATGAGAACGCGGAAGCTGTCGAATCCTCACAGGAGTTCGATGAAGTCAGCGCCATTAGCGAAACAGACAGCACCATTGTCCGCTTGGTAAATAAAATTTTGACAGATGCCTACGATCAAGGGGTTTCTGATATTCACTTTGAGCCGGGGATTGGTAAAAAACCGGTGAGAGTACGGTTCCGGAAGGACGGGGCTTGCCGTATTTATCAGGAAATTCCCTATTTATACAAACAGGCGATGATTTCCCGTATCAAAATTATATCCAAGCTGGATATCGCAGAAAGGCGCTTGCCCCAGGATGGAAAAATTAAAATGAGGTACGGCAAAAAGGAAATTGAGTTCAGAGTCGCAACCTGCCCGACTGTTGGGGGAAACGAAGATGCAGTTCTACGTATTTTGGCTGCGAGTAAACCCATCCCGTTGGAGAAGATGAATTTCTCGGAGAGGAACCTGGAACTCATCAAGGACAAATCCTCCAAACCTTATGGATTGATTTTGGTTGTGGGCCCCACAGGTTCCGGTAAAACTACAACCCTGCACTCCTGCCTGGGTTACATCAATAAACCAGAACGAAAAATTTGGACGGCAGAGGACCCCGTGGAAATCACCCAAGACGGACTTCGGCAAGTTCAAATGTTAAACAAAATTGGCCTCGACTTTGCGCGTGCTATGAGATCTTTTCTACGCGGTGACCCGGATGTCATCATGGTCGGTGAAATGCGCGACTCGGAGACCTGCTCTATTGGTTTGGAAGCGTCACTAACAGGTCATCTGGTCTTCAGTACCCTGCATACCAACTCCGCTCCCGAAACCATTACCCGGCTTCTGGATATGGGGATGAACCCGCTTAACTTTGCCGATGCCCTGCTCCTCATTGTCGCTCAAAGGCTGGTTCGTACTCTTTGCAAGAAATGCAAGGAAGACTACCACCCCACCCAGGAAGAGTTTGATTCATTAGCCAAAGAATATGGGGATGGCTTTGAAAAACTGAACATTGAATATTCTGATGACTTAATGTTGAAAAAACCAGTGGGATGCGAAAACTGCAATGATACCGGTTATGCAGGACGGACCGGGATACATGAATGCCTTGAAGCTACCGACGAAGTTAAAAGAATGGTTATGAAACAAGCTCTAGTCGAGGATTTACGCAAACAAGCCCTTAAAGAAGGAATGACAACTCTCAAACAGGATGGAATCTATAAAGTATTCAAAGGGGATTGCGACCTAAAACAAGTCATGGCTGTCTGTATCGTCTAAAAATTTTCTAGCAGAGTGCCTCCACTGCTAGCGTAACGCTAACCTCGGCTAGTGGACGGGAATGGGATGTCCTTCACTCCATAGTTTTATCTTTTCTATAGCGTTTATTGCAATCTTCTGATTCCTCAGCTTTTTATCGCGAATCCGCATTTCCTGAACCCAAAAAAGACCAAAATTTATATTCATAGGTTGGAACCCTTTACTCCTCGATGTAGTTAAATAATTTATCAAAGCACCCAGGGCGGTATCGACAGGGGGTGGAACGTAGTGGCTTCCCGTTAATTTCGCCACCGCGCTCAAACTCGCTAAAAGTCCCATCGCAGACGATTCGACATATCCTTCTACACCGGTGATCTGGCCGGCAAAATAAGTTCCTGGACGACTCCTTAATTCCAATTCATTATTCAAAAGGCTTGGAGAGTTGATATAAGTATTTCGATGAATAGCCCCAAATCGGAAAAACTCGGCATTTTCCAAACCGGGAATCATCGAAAAAACCCTTTTCTGTTCTGGATAAGTGAGTTTGGTTTGGAAGCCTACCAGGTTATAGGCAGAACTTTCCCGATTTTCCCGACGCAATTGCACCACGGCATGGGCAATCCTGCCGGTTTTAGGAACGGGCAAACCTACCGGCTTTAACGGACCAAATGCCAAAGTACGATCTCCCCTCTCGGCCAGTACTTCAATGGGCATACACCCCTCAAAATAAATCGCCTTTTCAAAAGAGGCGAAGGAAACCTTTTCAGACGCCTTCAATTCCCGGACAAATTCATAATACTGATCCGCATTCATGGGACAATTCAGGTAATCCGCATCTCCCTTGTCATAACGCGAGGCAAAAAACGCTTTATCATAATCTATGGAGTCTGCATCAACTATGGGAGACAACGCATCATAGAAATAAAGATATTCCTGACCAATCAATTTTGAAATTTGTTCTGACAGTCGAGGTGAGGTCAAAGGACCGGTGGCAATAATAACCGGTCCTTCTTGAGGAATTT
>JAPKCW010000020.1:0-16909 GCA_028822815.1 Nitrospinaceae bacterium
CTCCCGTCAGAATTGAAACCTGGCCCGAAGCCAGGTTGGCAATCAACATGGGAATAAAAAAGGGGGTGATTTTTTTCACCCCCCTATTCCTGAAAATATCGTGGTATTTTTCAATTGCAGGCAAGCCGCCTAAGCCAACCCCGACTATAACGCCAACCCGCTCAGCATTCTGGTCATTAATTTCAACACCGGAATCCGCCAAAGCCATTTTACTACAGGCCACAGCATAGTGAATAAACCGGTCCATCTTCTTTACATCTTTATGGTCTATATATTGTTCCGGATCAAAGCCCTTGACTTCCCCTGCGATTTTAACAGGGAAATCTTCATCAGGAGTGAAGCTTTTAATGAAATTGATTCCTGAACGGCCTTCAAATAAAGCCGTTTCGTTTTCCTTCACCCCAAGTCCCAGGGGCGAAATGATCCCCAATCCAGTAACGACAACGCGTCTTTTCATGAATATATTCCGACCAATCAATTGGTCCGGCTATTTATATAACTTGTAGCATCTTTAACCGTGGCAATTTTTTCAGCCTCTTCATCGGGAATTTCAATATCAAATTCCTCTTCAAGAGCCATAACCAATTCCACCGTATCCAGGGAATCGGCCCCAAGGTCATCAATGAAAGATGCATCTGCTGTCACCTGCTTTTCATCAACGCCTAACTGGTCAACGATAATTTCTTTAACTTTTTCTTCATCAGACATAATTACTCCTTATTGAAATCACATCAACATACCACCGTTTACATTAATAACCTGTCCAGTTATATAACTGGACCTATCGGAAACCAAAAAAGCAACACAACGCGCCACATCTTCGGGCAAACCCAGCTTGGCCATGGGAATTTGCTCAATCAAACTTTGACGCACCGATTCATCCAAAACCTGTGTCATTTCCGTATCAATAAAGCCGGGTGCCACAGCATTCACCCGTATCCCTCTCGATGCAACTTCCCGAGCCAGGGTTTTTGTCAAACCAATCACTCCAGCCTTGGATGCAGAATAATTGGCCTGGCCAAAATTTCCCATCACCCCGACGATCGACGCGATGTTGACAATTGCTCCACTTTTTTGCTTCATCATCTGCTTTGCCGCCTGCTGGCTACAAAGAAAACTCCCTTTCAGGTTGATATTGAGAACAATGTCCCAATCTACTTCTTTCATTCGTATCATCAAACCATCACGGGTAATCCCCGCATTATTGATCAGGATATCCACCGGTTTTTTATCTTTCATGATGGAATCAAAAACCTGTTTCACCTCAGCAGGGTTCGAGACATCAATTTTAACAGCGGAAGCGGAGCCACCACTATTATTTATGGCTTCGGCTGTGGCCTGCGCGCCTTCCAGATTCACATCTCCCAGCACAACATGAGCACCATTGCGAACCAGTTCCTCGCTGATGGTTTTACCAATACCCTGAGCTCCTCCTGTGACCAAAGCCACTTTGTTTTGCAGTTCCATCAAAGAATCCATCGTTTAAATCAATTTTTGTTTAAAGCCGCTAAAGTTTGCGACAAACTTTCTCGGTCACCAACCTGATAACAATTGATGCTCCTGTTAAATCTTTTTATCAGGCCACTTAATACCTTTCCTGCTCCTAATTCGATAACCGTTTCAACACCCTGATCCACCAGCACCTGCATAGTTTCCGACCAACGCACTGGGGAACAGACCTGTTTAATAAGGGCTGATCTGGCTTCACTCCCTTTGGTGATGGGTTTGGCCTCAATATTGGTGATTACAGGACAGGACAGGTCATAAAACTTGGTCTGCTCCAATTCTTTTTGAAGCTTGATTTCTGCCGGTTTCATAAGAGCACTGTGAAACGGTGCGCTCACCGGTAAGGCTACCGCTTTTTTTGCGCCACTCTGCAACGCTTTTTCGGACACCTGCTCAACAGCCTCTTTATGACCTGAAATAACCGTCTGTACTAGACTGTTTAAGTTTGCTGGTTGAACCACACAGGAATCTTGAGAAACCTGATCGCACAATTTTTGAAGTGCCTCAATCTCCAACCCGATAATGGCAGCCATTGATCCCACTCCAACCGGAACCGCTTCCTGCATGAACTGACCCCGCAATCGGACAAGCCTTACCGCATCCTTAAATTGGAGAGCTCCTGCAGAGACCAAAGCCGAAAATTCACCCAGACTATGGCCCGCAACAAGTACCGAATCTATACCATTTTCCCTTAATATTTTCAAGGCCATTGTACTGTGCACTAGCAGCGCGGGCTGGGTATTCTCCGTCAACTTCAAAGCTTCTTCAGGCCCATTAAAACAAATACTTGCAAGGTCATATCCTAAAACCTCATTGGCCTCCTCAAAGAGTTTCCGAGCAGATGGCACATGATCATACAGGTCCTTGCCCATACCAACAAACTGGGAACCCTGACCTGGAAATACAAATGCAATTTTCACCACTTGATCACTGCCGATCCCCAGGTCAACCCGGCCCCGACTGCACCCAGAACAGAGGTTTCTCCTGGCTGAATACGTCCATCCCGCCAGGCTTCATTGATCCCGATCGGGATAGAAGCTGCAGACGTATTCCCATATTTGTGAATGTTCATTAACACTTTTTCCATTGGATATTTCAGCCTTTCGGCAACAGCACGAATAATCCTTTCGTTAGCCTGGTGGGGTATCAAAAGGTCAACTTCCTCTATGCTGAGACCATTAAACTCCAAAGCTTCCTGAATCACTTCCGTCATTCTTTTAACCGCGACCTTAAAAGTCGCATTGCCGGACATTTTGATAGAATATTTTTTATCATCTATATCCTGTTTATTAATTCCCGTCCTGCCAATTCCTCCTGGAACACAAATCAAATCAGACAAACTTCCATCAGAATAAATATGTGTAGACAAAATTCCTAAGGGTTGTTCCTGCTCAACCCTATTTAACAATAATGCCCCTGCCCCATCCCCAAAGAGTATGCATGTGGCCCTGTCCGACCAATCGACGATTCTGGAGTTGACCTCACTGCCAATGAGTAGAATATGTTCGTAACGGCCTGTCTTTAAATATTGTTCGGCAATGGAAAGCCCAAAAATGAAACCGGAGCAAACAGCGGAAACATCATAAGCAGCTGAACCAAAAGCCTGTAGTTCATTTTGAACAAAACAAGCGGTGGAAGGAAATAGCACATCCGGGCTGGAAGTGGCTACAATGATCATATCCACATCCTCCGGACCAATCCCTCCCGCTTCCAAGGCTTGCTTGCCGGCTTTAGCCGCCATCGTGGATGCGGACTCTCCTTCGGCCGCAATCCGACGCTCACGGATGCCCGTTCTCGCAGTGATCCACGCATCAGAAGTATCAAGAGATTTTTCCAAATCCTGATTCGTGAGGATTTTTTCCGGCAAATAAGCGCCAGTTCCTGCGACTACAGCGGTATTAAGATCGGTCATCAAAGTATGGAATTATCAGGTTTCGTCAGTGTTTTTATCCGCAGCCCCTGGTTTCTGGGGAGGGGTAGGCTTTTCCCCCTCTTCGGATTCACCCCCAAAAGCCATCTCTTTAATTTGTTTCCAAATAGTTCCTTTGGCCGCTTCCACATCCATCAAATTGGATTCAATATCTTCGCGAATATGCTCGTTGATATTTTTTTCACATAATTCGCAAGCCCGATGGATAGCGTTTTTTATCGCCTTAGGTGACGAGCTTCCATGCGCGATGATAACGACTCCGTTTACCCCTAAAAGAGGGGCGCCTCCAGTTTCGGAATAATCAACCTTCTTTTTGAACTCGTCCAATTGCGGTTTTAACAACAGATAACTCAGTTTGCTAGCCCAATTACTTTGAAACATTCGTTTCAGATTGGTCCCGATCATTGCGGCCAGACTTTCACTTATCTTGAGCGCAATATTACCGGTAAAACCATCACAAACGATCACATCCGCGTTACCTCGATAGACTTCCTTGCCTTCTATATTACCGATAAAATTGATATGGCTGGCTTTGAGCATTTGAAACACTTCCTTGACAATTTCATTGCCCTTGCCATCCTCTTCGCCAATGCTGAGTAAACCCACCCGGGGATTTTCCTTTCCAAGAATATATTCTGCAAAAACGTGGCCCATGATGCCAAACTGAAACAACTGGGTGACTTTACAGTCCACATTCGCCCCGGCATCCAAAAGAATGGCGTTACCTTTTAAAGTAGGCAGTTGAATGGCAATCGCCGGTCTATCCACACCTTTCAAAGGTCTTAAAATAACCGTCGAATAGGCAAGAACCGCACCCGTATTTCCGGCACTCACAAAAGCCAATGCTGTCCCATCTTTTAACTTATCCAAACCGATTTTCATGGAGGATTTGCGTTTGGAGCGCAGGACTTTTCCAGGAAGGTCGTGCATTTCCACCACCTCATCGGCGTGAACGACCTCAATAGGAAGATTATGATCGGGGTCGAATCGATCCAGTATCGGATGGATCAAGTCGGATAATCCGGTAAGAATGATTTCCGTTTCATATTCCCTCGCCGCCAGAACCGCACCTTCAACAGTGGCTTCCGGTGCATGGTCGCCCCCCATGGCGTCAACCACGATTTTCATCTATGAACCTGGCTCCTTTCGAGAGGGCATTAGGAATTTTCTAGCGGGAAATGCGTAAGCAAAAAGTGAGACAACCGGGGTATTAAAGGGATCTCTAGTTATTCGATAATTTTCTCTACTGCAACCACTAGGCGTGGGGCCAATGAAGCAATACCTTTGACTGCTAGCAACCGTATTCTCGGCTCAATCAAGTTCTTGCTCGTTGCCCCCGGCGGCTCGCCGGCCCTTAAACCGCTTCGACTTCCATCACTTCTTTGCCCTTATAATAACCGCAATGCGCACAAATATGATGCGGACGGGTCATCTCATGGCACTGGGTGCACTCTGTATAGGCAGGGGAACTAAGGGCCAAGTGCGACCGGCGCATTCCCTGCCTGGATTTGGATGTTTTCTTCTTTGGTACAGCCATAATATCTCCCTATTTCAACTTATCTTTTAATTTTTGTAAAACTGCCAAGCGCGGATCGCAAGGCTCTTCTTTATTGCAATCGCAATGTTTCTCATTCAGGTTTGTTCCGCACTGCGCACACAAACCGGCGCAATCTTCCTTACACAACCTGACTTGTGGCACACTCAATAATATCAAATCACGAACAGGGCAAGACAGATCAATCCGGCCCTCTTCATAAAATTCCTGTTCAAAATCCAGTTCAGTCAGTTCAATTTCTTTTCCCGTCCTGCCATTTTCAACCTTGGCTGTGAAATGAACCCTGAGCCTATTTTTTACCGGAAAACTGAAACCAATCAAGCATCGGGTACATGTTACCGAGAGACCCGTTTCCAACAAACCCTGGCATAGGATTTCCTGACCGGTTTTTTCCAGCCTCCCCTGAATTTTAATATCTTCCGTTAAGACGCAATCGGGCGAGTCGATATGAAAGTGCTGTTTGGATTCGAGCACTTCAAAACTCTGACCCTCTTCATCGATTTTATCAATTTCAAAAATCATGGCTTGAAAAAACCTTTGAAATCAAACCCTTTGTAAATCCGGAAGCTCAATTCAGAAGGAGGGATGTTGAGGGGGAATGTTATCTTTTATAGCAAAATCAGTCAAGAAAATAATTCCCCGGCGAGCCGCCGGTGGTAATGCAGCGGTGACGCTGACGCGACCGCCAAGGCGTGGGATCAATGTGCCATCGCTTTATCTGGCTAGCAAAGAGTTGTCTCGGCCAACGAGCCCTTGCTATCTTCCACCGGTGGCTCACCGGCGCTCGGGGATGGTTTTTAGTTGGCCCCACGCCGAGTGGCGGCTAGTGGCGCGGGTGGAACTGGTCGTGGACTTCCAACATTCTTTTCGCAAGGATATGGGTATAGATTTGCGTGGTGGAGATATCGGCATGACCCAGCATCTGCTGGACCGACCTTAAATCGGCTCCCCTTTCCAATAAATGCGTCGCGAAGGCGTGTCTCAAGGTATGCGGGGACACCGTGGCTTTAATATTGCTCTGACGCACATACCCTTTTAATAACTTCCAGAATCCTTGCCGGGTCATAGCTTTTCCCCGCCGGGTCAGGAACAATTCTTCCACCTTTTGCCCCTTCGCCAGGACAGGCCGGGAATTCAATAAATAGTCTTCCAGCACCCTTCTCGCAACCATCCCTATTGGAACAATGCGTTCTTTGGCCCCCTTCCCCATGGTTCTCAGGCTACCCGTAACCAAATCCAGATTATGCCCTTTTACTGATATCAGTTCTGAGACACGCATTCCCGTTGCGTATAAAACCTCCAGCATGGCCTGATTTCGCAAGCCAATGGGAGTGTCCAGATCAGGACAACGCAAAAGTTTGTCAACATCGGTCAGGGACAGAATATCGGGAAGCTTTCTCCACCTGCGCGGAGTCTCTAAAATCTCTGCGGGATTTTCTTTGAGTTGCTTGTCCTCGCACAAATAACGGAAAAAAGATTTGATCGACGACAAACTCCGGGCAATGGAAGAAGTTGACAATCCCTCATCACGCAATAAAAGCAGAAAACCACGAATTTGCGCAGTTGTCAGAGAGGACACTTCAATATCCGGGAAAGCATTGGCCAAACGCCCGAGATCCCGGCAATAACCCGCTACCGTGTGAGGCGAATGCCTTTTTTCAATGCGTAAATATTCGGAAAACTCCTGAATTAATGCATGCATAGAAAAATTATGCTATAAATATCAATAAGTTACAATTATTATTTTGGTTTTTTTCCTGCAATCTGTTAAGCTAAGCCATTATTTATCATGGATAGAAACACTAGAATAATGAAATTAACCCCCTATTGGTTTATCCCCTTCCATAAGCTTCGGATTGCTTGACCTCTCCCTAGTAGATCGTTGTTGAAATTCCCACTTATTTAGCATTCATCACATTCAAACTTAACCTTTTTATATAACAGGCATTTATTGTGAAACAGGAATCAATTAGAAATATTGGAATCATTGCCCATGTTGATCATGGAAAAACTACGTTGGTCGATTGCCTTCTTAGACAAAGCGGGATGTTCCGGGACAACGAGCTCTCGGGAACCTGCATCATGGACAGCAACGAATTGGAAAAAGAACGGGGAATCACCATTTTTTCCAAAAACGCAGCAATAAAATACAAGGGTTACAAAATCAATATCGTAGATACGCCCGGCCATGCGGATTTTGGCGGGGAAGTAGAACGAATTTTAAAAATGGTTAATGGGGTCCTGCTTCTTGCCGATGCCGTAGAGGGTCCAATGCCGCAGACCCGGTTTGTTTTGAAAAAAGCTCTCGAACTGGGACTAAAACCTATTGTCGTTATCAACAAAATCGATCGCCCCGCAGCCCGGATCGATGAGGTGGTCAATGAAGTTTTTGATTTGTTCGTCGAACTTGGCGCTAATGACGAACAATTAGACTTCTCCATTATTTACACTTCGGCCAAGCAGGGAATCTCAAGACTCACACCCGAAGCTCCCGATCAGGATATCACCCCTCTTCTTGATCTGATTATCGAAAAAGTTCCTTCCCATCAGGGCGACCCCGATGGTCCCTTTCAAATGCTGGTTTCCTCCATGGATTATGACGATTACGTCGGAAGGATCGCGATTGGGAAAATCACACGGGGACAGATCAAGATAAAAACCCCCTATACCCAGATTGATCGGCAGGGAGATATGCAGGTTTTTACCCCATCAAAACTATATTGCTATGAAGGACTGAAAAAAGTGGAATCGCCAATCGCGGTCACCGGGGACATTATTGGAATCGCCGGAATGAAAGAAGTAGAAATCGGCGAAACCATTGCGGACTCAAGTTGCCCGGAACCGCTTCCGGTCATTGAAATTGACGAACCCACTCTGGCTATTCATTTTTGTACCAACACCTCGCCTTTCGCCGGACGGGAAGGCGAATTTGTCACTTCCCGGCAATTACGTGATCGTCTATTTAGGGAAATCCGTTCCAATGTTTCTCTCAGGGTGGAGGAAACCGACACGCAGGACACCTTCAAGGTTTCCGGGCGAGGTGAGTTGCATTTAACTATTCTGATAGAAACCATGCGACGTGAGGGCTACGAGTTTTCCGTTTCCAGACCTGAAGTTTTAATCAAAAACATTGATGGAGTTCCCCACGAACCGGAAGAGTTTGTGATGCTGGATATTGAAGACACTTATGTGGGGCCCATTATGGAAGCCATGGGACAACGAAAAGCCAGCCTAAAAAACATGATTCAAGGGGAAGCCCTTGTGCGGCTTGAATTCGTTATTCCCACACGTGGACTTTTTGGGTTTCGTTCAGAATTTCTCACGCTAACCAAAGGCACGGGAATCATCAATCGTAATTTTCACAACTTCATCCCGCACTGCGGTGAAATCGCTCAACGGACCAATGGCGTTTTAATCGCCATGGAAAATGGGAAAACAACCGGTTTCTCCCTGTTTAATTTACAGGAAAGGGGCACCATGTTTCTCGGACCTGCCGAGGAAATTTATACCGGCATGCTTGTCGGAGTAAACAATAAAGATAACGATCTGGTGGTCAATATCTGCAAGGAAAAAAAGTTGAGCAATATGCGCGCCTCCGGCTCTGACGTGAATATCATTCTCACTCCTCCATTAAAAATGAGTCTGGAGCAGATTCTTGGTTTTCTGAATGAAGACGAATTGGCAGAGATCACTCCGAAGAGCCTGCGGTTGAGAAAAAAGATCTTGAACGAAAATGATAGAAAAAGATTTGGAAGAGCACGCAATGCCATTCCCGTCACAGTGTCCTGATTGTTCCATTTTCATTGCCCGGATTTTTGAAATGAAGTAGAATCAGCCACCTTTCAAATGTCGAGGATTATTCTTGAAAAATGTTAATTCGTTTTTCAAGCCCCAAAACTTTTTCGATAAACAAACCCATCACAAATTATAAACCGGGATAATATTTATCCGGTAATTGGATTCCTATGGAACGTACAACCCTCGTTCAACACATCAGACAGCAGGAAAAAGCTAATCCCGGAGCAACCGGTGAGTTCAGTAGCCTGATGAATGAAATCATGGTGGCGGCAAAGATCATTTCTCTTCAGGTCAATAGCGCAGGGATCGGGGAGGATATTTTTGGGCTTACCGGAAAAATAAATGTTCATGGAGAAGAAGTTAAAAAACTGGATGAGTTTTCCGACATCACTTTTACAAAAATTATAGGTCAGTCTGGCACAGTATGTGCCATCACTTCTGAAGAAAAAGAAGAGCCTTACATCATTCCCTCTGAAGACAATCCTGGAAAATATTTATTTATGATGGATCCTCTGGATGGTTCTTCCAATATCGATGTCAATGTCAACATCGGCACGATATTTTCCATCTACAGGAAGAAAAGTTTGGGCGATAGCGTCACGGACGAAGATCTCCTGCAAAAAGGTGGGGCCCAAATTGCCGCAGGTTACATCGTATATGGTTCCAGCACGATTTTTGTCTACACATCCGGTCAAGGTGTCCACGGGTTTACGCTTGACCCGACACTGGGTGAGTTTTTCCTCTCTCATCCCGATCTGGTTATCCCTGAGCAGGGCTCTACCTATAGCATCAACGAAGGCAACTGGGTGATTTGGGATGAATCACAAAAGGACTTGGTGGCTTATTTAAAGGAAGACGATTCCTCCACAGGGCGGCCCTATAAATTACGTTACATAGGTTCACTGGTGGCAGATTTTCACAGGACTTTATTGAAGGGTGGACTCTTCATGTATCCAAAAGATACGAAAAGTCCTAAAGGAAAATTAAGATTTTCCTTTGAAGCCGCACCCCTGGCTTTCATCGTGGAACAAGCCGGAGGAAAAGCTTCAACAGGAATCCAACGAATTCTAGATATTACACCAACCGGTATTCACGATCGCTTGCCTCTTTTCATTGGTAGCAAAAAAGATGTGGAAATGGCAGAAGAACGCCTCGCAGCTACAGTAAAAAAGGACAGTTGGTTCAAATGGTTAAGCGGCTAACCGGCGAGCCGCCGGTGGCAAATAGCTATAACTCTACCTGGCTGGCAACAACTCATATCGGCTCAAGAAGTCTTTGCCCAGTCGTCTTCCCTGCTAAGGGGTGAGTCGCCGGTGGCAATGAGACGGACGCTAACGCGCCAGCCGAAGGCGTGGAGCCTTTTCCCACCGGGCGTGGCCCGGTTTATCTACTATGAAAATTCAAAGCATACGCGGTGTTAAAGATATCCTGCCCGACGAGATTTGGAAATGGCAGCACATCGAGTCTGTTGCACACAATATTTTTCCGCGATACGGCTTCAGGGAAATCCGCTTTCCAATTTTTGAAGACACTCGATTGTTTTCACGTAGCATCGGCGAAGCCACGGATATTGTAGAAAAGGAAATGTACACTTTTGATGATCGCGGAGGCGACTCCATCACACTGCGACCAGAAGGGACGGCTTCAGTCGTTCGCGCTTATGTGCAGCACAAGATGTACAATCCCCCTTCGGTGCTCAAGATGTTTTATATCGGCCCAATGTTTCGTTATGAGCGGCCACAGGCGGGTCGGTTGAGACAATTCAATCAAATCGGGGTCGAGGCCATGGGCTCAGCCAGTCCGGTTGTGGATGTAGAGGTGATGACCATGCTCATGGAATTTTTCAAAGCCCTGGGACTCACCGACATCAAACTTGAGATCAATAGCCTGGGTAGCCAGGAGTGCCGGCCCCAATATCGGGAGCTTCTGAAAATAGAAATCGAAAAACATCTGGACCAGCTTTGCGACAACTGCAAAAACCGCTATCAGCGTAATCCCTTGAGGGTCCTGGATTGTAAAGCAAAACAATGCGGTGAGATTGCGGAAAGACTGCCAAAGCTCATCGACCACCTGGATACAGCCAGTGCCGAACATTTCTCGGAGGTCCGCTCCCTTCTGGATTCGGCCGGAACCCCCTATTCTGTCAATCCCAGTCTGGTTCGAGGTTTGGATTATTACAATAGAACCGCGTTTGAGGTCACCTCGCAGAATTTAGGTGCTCAAAACGCCATCTGCGGAGGCGGGCGTTACGACACCCTGGTTGAAGAACTCGATGGTCCCTCCACGCCTTGTTTCGGTTTTGCCCTGGGTCTGGAACGACTTGTCTCTCTGGTTCCTTTTGATGACAGCAAAAATCTCCAGAAAAACCCGGATATTTATATCGTTTGCTTAGGAGAAGAAACGAAAACCACCGGCTTTCAGATTGCACACGAACTGCGATTAAAAGGATTCTGGGTAGAAAGAGATTATGAAATGGGGAGCATGAAAAGCCAAATGCGTAAGGCCAATAAATCGCAGTCCCGATTTTCTCTTATTCTTGGAGAAAACGAAATCCGTTCCGGCAAATTTGTATTGAAACATATGGAAACGGGTGAGCAAATAGAATGTCCTGTCGAGGAACTGGCAACAGAAATCGCCAAACTCTCCGCCGATTCGTAATAGTTTTCGTCTGGCAAAACTTTTTCAATAATTTAGCATCCTAACTTCATAGGTCGGGAAAGCCTGAATGATTGACCCCTCTTAATGACCGTGCTAAGTTAACCCGACATAAGCGCTACTTAAAAAAATTATGGCTAGTAAAGAATTAGAAGTTCTTGAAGATTATATTGTTCAAAACAAGCTGAAGATCACCAAGCAAAGACGTGCTGTTCTCAATGCTTTTATAGAATGCGAAAAGCATGTCAGCGCTGAGGAACTTTATAATCAGGTCACCATCACCGATCCAAAAGTGGGGCTGGCAACGGTGTATCGCACTCTGGCGTTGCTAACACAAAGCGGCTTGGCCTCGGAGTTGGATTTTGGCGACGGACAAAAACGCTATGAACATAAATACATGCATAGTCATCACGACCACATGATCTGCACCGAGTGCGGAAAAATCATCGAGTTCAACCATCCCCTCATCGAAAAGTTTCAGGAAGAAGTTGCCAGCCGAAACGATTTCACCATTACCTCCCACAAACTCGATATGTTCGGCCTGTGTAGCGAATGCCGCTAACCCACTAGGCGTGGGGCCAGCACTGCATTGCTCGCAAAGCGGACTGGATACTCAAGCGCAATACTTTACCAATTCCCCCTGACAAGGGGGATAAAGGGGGGTTGCATAAATTAGCAGTTTTGCTGACTAGCAAAGAGTATTGGTGGCTTAACGGGCCATTGCCATCTGCCTCCCTCGCTAGAGGGGAGCTAGCAAAAATTTATCTAAGCTTAGCAAGCCCTTGCTATCAGCCTCCGGTGGCTCACCGGCAAGCACTTAGACCAGTAACGGGAGCAGATAAATAGTGAGAGTCATCGTCTTTAATCAACAGCTCTAAATAGAAGGTTAGAACGTACAATTTCCTCGGCAACAACGGAGTGGCCACATTCATTCCAATGGAGGTCGAGCGAATAGTTAAACTTTTTCTGTTTTTTAGAATAAGTATTTTTAAAAACGGGTTGCATATCTATTATAGAAAAGCCATTTTCTTTACTTCTGGCAACAAAATAATTGTATGCAGACTTGTCATAACCTTTTCTATTCTCTTATCTATCGTATATTGAATGCCTGTCGCCATCCAAAACCATTGCCATTTGATTGGAACTCAAATTGACTGTTTTTAGTTCATGAAAAAAATAATCAATTGCTGATTTTGAAAGCATTAATTTATCTCCTTGCCCATCAGCATTTCTGGAATCGAATCTTTTCGGATTAATAAAACGATTAACTCGCCCAGTAATCTTCAAATTATCGTAAAGATAGTTAACAAGCGCAAACTTTCTTAAAAACGATTTAAACCCTGACACCTAATACGGGATAAGCTTGAGTTCTCCATTATTATTATCATCTAAATAATGGTATCCAGGATTCTTTTTATAAGAAATCAGACTCTCATCAAAATCGTTAATAACAATCACAAACAAAAGGCGTTTACATTTGAAATTAGAAATAGCCCATTTTGCAAATGCCACATACTGACTCAAAGATGACCCACTGATACCAATCGGATAAACAGTAAAACCAAGGCCGGACAAGATTCCATGAAATGGGTCCTCTGCATTCACATGCATGGCTTCGACGTAAGAGTCGTCAATTACGCAATTTACAACTTTCCCCCTATCAAACTCGATAGCAGTGTTAAACCCATAACCATCAGTAGTATGTCCAACAATAATTTCCCCGTTCCATTCTGTTGCAAACACATATTTGTGTTTGGGTTTAAAGTGGATGATTGGCGATGTCTTGTTGACGGGCTGAATCAAGGGTGGTGTTGCTACAAATGAAGCCTGCCTGAGCAAAATTTCTACCACAAGCAAAAACAAGCAGGCCGAACCCAATGCTAGTGTCAGGTTTTTAATCAACTCGAATTGCCCTCACAAGCCTAATCCAATTTTTGTACTGTTGGGACTCAAGAAAAACCAGTAATTCCAGATAATTTTTTCAATCAGCTCTTAGGAAGGGACTGCGCACAACGAAAGCCAATATAGTTAAAAACTTCGTTTATAATCTGGCCATAGGTAGTCACTTTAGGGAAAACTTTGTTTTTGGGATGTAACCAGACCCGGTTGGTGATACGCAAGGCACCGGCAGAGGAGTTAAAGGAACCACCCCGCACAACTTTTGAATCTCCTGTCTCTGGCCCCTGGGGATTGTTTTTCGAGCGAATTTTATAATAAGGTTCATACCAGTCGTTGACCCACTCCCAGACATTCCCCATCATGTCATAAACTCCATACTGGTTAGGAGCCGTACTGCCAACGGGATGTGTCGTTTTCTCCGAATTATCTTCAAACCACGTATAATTGCCGTGCACCATATTCCCCCAGAAATAGCGGGTCTTCGCACCTCCCCGCGCCGCATATTCCCATTCCGCTTCGGAAGGTAAGCGACAGGCATCTGTCGATTTTTGGATAAATTTCTGCACATCCAGAAAGTTGACTTGCTCAACAGGCAGGTCAGCTCCACTGAATTTGGAGGGCATAAATCCCATCAGCTTTTCCCAACGCGCCTGGGTCACTTCATATTTATCCAGATAGAAATCATCTACACAAACTTCATGCTCCGGTTTCTCGTCTTCCTGGGCATAGTCATTTCCCATGATAAAGCACCCACCTTTTATGAAAACCATCCCTTCGGGGGCTTTGCTGGCTTTTACCTGATCTTCAGGAGAAAGTAGAACCGGTACCACCCGCTCAATAGGGATAGGGGATGGGTCTTCCGTTACCTCTGGCAATTCGGAAAAGCTGGGATGGATTTCCTGATGGGCCTGGTCTTCGGCTTTTTCGGAGCAAGCAGAAACCAGGGAAATAATACTGATAATAATGAAAAATTTAAAAAAACACATTGTTTTAGAAGGAGTTGTAAAAAGTTTGCATAATACCATTTTAATAGCGTTTTACAAAAAAAATCTAGACCTCAACTAATCCCCCCCGAATTTTTCTTGAAATAGCCCTGAAATGAGTTAAAAGGGGTACTTAAACCCCATTCAATCTAAAAAAAGTCTTAAATTTTTCGTCCAAATGCCGATAAATAGAGAAAATGATCTCTTCTTGTCTGAAGGAGCTAGACTTTGCGAATTATAAGACCATTCTGCGTTTATACCCTTTTCGTTATATTTGGGGCAAGTTGCAGTACTCTGGAAACAACCTATCAGAAAACGCGAAATGCGATGGGGGACCTTGTTTCCATAGCCAAGGAAACCTCTCTTCCGACACTCGAACGGGACGAGTATATCGACCTGCAATTCGCCCGGCATCAGTTCAACCGAAGAGAATATGCTGTGTCGGAGTTTTATATTAAAAAGACGCTGGTCAATGACCCGGATAACCGAGAGGCCATTCAACTTCTGCCTTGGACCTATTTTTTTCAAAAACGTTTTGATAAGGCACTAGCGGCTTTCGAACAGGCTCATACCTTATACAAAAAAGACCCAACTCCCTTGCTGGGTATGGGCTGGTGTTATTTCAGCTTAAAGCATTACCAAAAATCTCTGGAAAATTTTGAACATGCCGAAAGATTTGCTCCGCATTCCTATGAAGCTCACAAAGGAAAGGCTTTCATACATCTGGTGCAAAAGCGGAGCCAACTTGCGAAAAAAGAGCTGGAAAAAATTCTTCGTCCTGCCAAGGTAGAAGAGTTGCTGGAAATGTGGACAACCTGGAACCAGGCCACCCGGCACTGGGAAATTGTTCCTTCAAACCCCGAATCGAGTTCGATATTTACATTACCGGTTGAGTTTCCCCGATATCGTAGCCTCCTCCTGGGAATGCCCTTGGAAGATACAGAGTCCTTAGATTCTGCATGGAAAAGCTTTCATCAGGGTAAATATACCAAAGCGGCTAACTTTTTTGACGACCTTACTAAAACAAAATCGCCAAACCTGGATGCGGTGAACGGACTGGCCTGGAGCCTTTTGCATGCAAAACAAATCAATAAATCAGAAAAAATATTCAGGGAAATCCTGAATATCTACCCACATTTCTTAGGAGCATTCAAGGGCCTGCAGGAAATCCAGGAAATCAAAAAGCGCCAGGCCGTTTATGTCCAATATTATATGGATTTAGGAAAATACCAGCTCGCAACGGCGAAACTGGATGAGTTATTGGATCGATACAATGATTGGGCCCATCTTTACAATCAATATGGAAAGGTTTTTCTTGCCCGTAACGAGTATGACAAAGCTCGGGATCATTTTATCAGGGCGCAAGAAATTTCTCCCCACGACAGTGCCGCCCAACTCGGCCTTGAGCAGGTACAAATGGCTCTGGACAAACAGTTATATAAAGCCGACCAGGCTTTGAAAAAGGGTGACTATAAAACAGCAACCCTGATTTATCACGATTATGTCGAAGAAGGTGGCGATCAGACCGTAACCTTGGCTCTGCGTGGTTTCATAGGAAAAGGTGATTGGGGTTCCTCTAACTTTTCCATGGCCCATGCTTATAACGGACTTGGCTGGAGCCAGTTTCAGAAAAAACAGTATGCGTATGCCATTAACAAGTTTTCAAAATCCATTGAACATGAAGATTATGAAGCGTCCTCTGCTAAAGGACTCGGCCTATCCCTGTATGCCCTAAAAAATTACCGGGACGCCGTTCCCTATCTGGAAATAGCCTTGCAGTATGACCCCGAAAACAAGGATCTGGCATACAAACTGGACTGGAGTATTCTGAGAAGTGAGTCTAAAGACAGTTCCCAACAGTATTTTGAAAAGATTTTAAAAGACCATCCTCTCCGTGCCTCGCCTTATATGGCTCTCGGTTGGATTCATTACAATTCGAGAAATCCTGATCTAGCAGTGGAATACTTTCTCAAAGCAATATCTCTGGACCCTGACTTTGCCCTGACACCGGAGTTTATGGAATTGCTAAAAAAGGAACGTTTTGGCTGGCAGGCATACAATTTCCTAGGCTGGACATACTATCAAAAGCAATTGTATGACAAGGCCATGCAAATGTTCAGGATTTCTATTAAAATCCAGCCTAACAAATCCGAAGCCCGTAAGGGAATGGGTTATGTCTATTTTTGGCAAGAAAAGTATGATTCGGCTATCACCATGTTAGAGCACTGTTTGACTTTAAACCCAGACCCCAACCCTGTATTTGAAAGGGTAACCGGTTCCAACGCCATTGCCCCCTTCCAGATGCAGACCACAGCGCGAACCAAACTTGGAAGGATCCACTTTATCAAGGATGATATCCTGATGGCAATCAACCTGTTTAACGAAGAAATCCGCAGGAACCCCAGTCAACCCGATGCCTTTGATGGATTGGGATGGGCTTATCTTAAGCAAGGCCGATCCCTGGAGGCCAGATCGGCATTCAACACAGCAATTCAACTGGAACCTCTTAACAATTCAGCGCAAAAAGGTTTGAAGGAAGCAAAACAGACTGTCACCGAAAAACGCCTGAAAACCAAAACCGCT